>JAFYPP010000100.1 GCA_017559995.1 Clostridia bacterium
CAGCTGCTGGGGATAAGCCTCGGCACGGTCGCCCAGACCCACCATGTTCAGCAGTTTGCGGGCGGTGGCCTCGGCCTCCTCACGGGAAACGCCCTTGGCGTTCATGGGTGCCAGAGTGAGGTTCTTCAGCACGGTCATGTTGGGGAACAGGTTGAAGTGCTGGAACACCATGCCCATCTTCTGCCGGTGCAGGTTGATGTTGGTCTTTTTGTCGGTGATATCGTGATCCTCAAAGAAGATCTTGCCCTCGGTAGGCTCTTCCAGCAGGTTCAGCGAACGCAGCATGGTGGATTTGCCCGAACCGGAGGGACCCACGATGACCACCACTTCGCCCTTCTGGATCTCCAGAGAGCAGTTGTCCAGGGCGTGGATGCCGTTGGGGAAGACCTTGGAAACCTTTTCCACACGGATGAGAGCATTACTGGGTGTCGCCACGGCGCATCCTCCTTTCCACGGCCTCGATGGCCTTGCTTGCGGGGAAGTTTACACAGAAATAAATGATGGCGGCCAGCACGTAGGGGCCCAGGGTGACATAGGTGGTGGCGGCGACGGTTTTCGCGCCCCACATCAGTTCCATCATGCCGTAGGTGGAGCAGATGGAGGACTCCTTCACCATGGTGATGACCTCGTTGGCCAGCGCGGGCAGGATGTTCTTGATGGCCTGGGGCAGCACCACGAACTTCATGCCCTGCCACTGGGTAAGACCCAGGGAGCGGGCGGCTTCCATCTGGCCCTTGTCCACGGCCAGAATACCGCCGCGGAAGATCTCGGCCACATAGGCCGCGCTGTTCAGGGCCAGCGCCACCGCGCCGGGGATGAACTGGGCCAGGTTGATGTAGCCCAGCACGTAGACCGAAGGCAGCTGGATGCCGGCCACGCCGAACAGACCGTAATAGATCAGTGCCAGCTGGACCAGCAGGGGAGTGGAGCGGAAGAGGGCGATATAAGCGCCCGACAGGCCCCGCAGCACCTTGTTTTTGCTCAAACGCATCAGCGCCAGACCCAGTGCGGGAAGCACAGCCAGCGCTACCGCCACCACCGACAGCAGCAGGGTATACAGGATGCCCTGTGCAAAGTAAACGGTGTACTTGGGCAGGAAGGAGAAGTTGAAGAAGCTGGTAGTGGATGCCAGCCAAAGGCAGCTCATAGGCTCGGCCTCACTTTCTTAAAAACAGAATGTGCCGCAAGGCCGGTGACCCGGCCCTGCGGCGTAGTGATCTTGTGGAAAAAAGAGAGCGAAGATTATTCGGCGGCCTGAGCGGACAGAGCGTCAGCCTCTTCGATCCAGGTGGCGATGTCGCCGTTCTCGATGGCCTTCTTGATGGCGGCGTTGATGGAATCCAGCAGCTTGTTGGGGTCGCCGTTCTGGACAGCCACGCGATAGGGCTCGGCAGCCTCGCCCAGAGAGATGTTGACGGCAGCCAGCTTATCGTTGGAAGCGATGTACTTTTCGGCAACGGCGCCGTCCAGGACGATGGCGTCGCACTTGCCGTTGACCAGGCTGTTGACCAGCTCGGTGACGGACTGCATCAGCAGGGGCATAGCGCCGGCCATCTCATCGGTGACGATGGCAGCCTTGGTAGTGCCGCTCTGCGCGCCCACGGTCTTGCCGGAGAAGTCGGCCAGAGAGGCGTAGCTGCCCTCGTTGCCCTTCATGGTGACGATCATGGGAGGCATGTCGGTGTAGTAGGGAGCGGAGAAGTCGGCCTGCGCGTCACGCTCGTCGTTCAGCTCGATGGCGGCGATGACGAAGTCCACGGTGCCCTGACCCAGCTCGATCAGCAGGTTGTCAAAGGCGATGTCCTTGATGACCAGCTCGGCGCCCATTTCGGCGGCGATGGCCTTGGCCATGGAAACATCGATGCCCACGATCTCGTCCTTGCCATCCTTCAGGATGTGGAACTCAAAGGGAGGATAGTCGGCGGAGGTGCCCAGGGTGATGGTCTTCTTCTCGGCGGCGGGTTCGTTGCCGCAGGCGCACAGGCTCAGCAGCATGGCGGCGGCCATAACGACGGCGGCCAGCTTGAACAATTTCTTCATAATAAAGAAACCTCTTTTCTTATTTTATTCAGTAGGATAATCATACGTAATCGCGGATGAATATTCAATGGTGACTTTACACAAAGTTTGGCAGGGGTTTTTGGCTGTTTCGGTCAAAAATTCCCCATGAAACCCGTCTTGCCCTGCATTTTTTGCCGGGTAGGGCAGCGGTTTATTCATTCACTGCGGAAAAATATGCAAGCATCAGGTCTACCACCCGACCGTAGCTGCGGATGCCGTCCGCCTGGCCGGTGGCTTTGATGAGGGCATCGTTGGCGGCGCTGCCCAGTTCGTTGACCTTGGTGTCCTCAAACCGCTTGAGACTTTCGTTGAGCACGGCGATGTCGTGGATGATCTCGGGGCAAAGGGCCCGGTACTGCCGCTCCCACGCCTCATAGTCGGCGGCGTGCAGGGCGTTGCCGGCGTGGATATAGGCCAGCAGCCAGCCGGAATAGGCAAAGCGGATGTCCTCGCTGTCCTTGCACACCAGCCACGCGGCGAAATTGCACTCGGCCTCCGGGCCGATGCCCAGGGCGTGGGCGTTTTCGTGGGCGATGTTGAAGGGGATATGGCTGTCCACCACGTCGGTGCTGACGGTGGACTCGGCCACCCAGGGGCAGTAGAACCCCGCCAGATCTACCCAGGACATGATGCGGCCGCCCAGAAAGCTGCGCTTTACCAGCCCAGCCTGGGGGCGGTCAAACACTGCATATTCTTGCTTTATGCGTGAATATTCACGGCGTGATTGCTTGGACATCTGCCGGAAGGAACCGAAATCGCAGGTGCCTTCCTCATCCCGGGGGACCTGCGCCGCCAGGGCGTTGGCCTGTTCCACCGTGTGGGTCACGAAGGCCTCCAGCTGGGCGGTGCTGTATTGGGTCACCTCCAGCCCCATCTGGGAGGCCAGGGAAGGGGCGGTGTGGTGGACACCGTACAGGAACACGAACAGAAAGGCGGCGGCGCAGCCCAGACACACCAGACGGCACAGCCCCCGCCAAAGGGCGGGCCAGTCCCGCCACTTCAGCACCTTACATAGCCACCACAACGGGACGATGACCACCGCCGCCACCAGCAGCTCGGCGGCGGGGATGGGCAAAAGGCCGGTGAAAAAGCCGATGCAGTTGGAACACAGCCGGGCGACCCGGCGAAAGAGGGCGCTGACGGCAGGAAAGGCGCCGCAGGCCGCCCACAGGGCCCACATGGCCGCTAAAAATCCCACGCCCAGAGCCAGCCACGCCCACCACTGCAGGGGGCGTCCGCTGCCGCGATAGCCCCGGTAGCCGGTGGCCCGCCGGGGATCCTCCCTGCGGCGGAACCGGGGCAGCCGAAGCCGCGTACGGGGGGCGCTCATGGGGATACCTCGCCCAGCTCCACGGCCCGCTGCTGCTTGGATTTGTGGCACAACGTCACGCCGTAGGCCTCCATCAGCTGCCGGGCCACGGCCTCCAGAACGGCAGGATCGCCCTCCGCCAGCTCCAGTTCCACCTCGTGCATCTGCTGGGTCCGCCGGCCGTTGAACAGCCGGCCCATGTCGGCGCACAGCTCAAAGGTGGTGTCGCCCACCTTGCACAGGCGGGTCTGCCGGGTGAACTTGGCGCCGCAGGTGGGGACGAAGGTGCCGCCGGCCAGCGCCTGACGGGTCTCCTCCGGCATATCGGGGTGGAGCGCCAGAATGGCGGCCCCCTCCTCGATGGTCGCGGCCTCGCACTCCAGCTCCAGCCGGGAAATGCCCGTCGTCGCGCTCTTGAAGGTGCACACCGGACGGTCGTCCTCCTGCCGCAGCCGCAGGGTCTGCCTGCGCTGCCGGAAAAAGCCCTCCGGCGTGTCAAAATAGGTGGTCTGCATCTTGATGGCCCGGGCGGGGCCGTTCACCGGCAGACGCTTGATATCGCAGAAGATGTCGCCCGTCTGCTGCATGGTCAGCGGGCCCAGCTTGATCTCGATCTCCATGGGGATCCCTCCTTCGGATGGGTTTATTTTACCACGGCGGCGCCGTCGGGGCAACCGCTAAAAATTTAAGACAAACTTCACGAGAAAACCGCTATTTTGCCTTTCTTTACGGACAATATCGTGCTATAATATAAACTAACTATACTTATACACAAAATTCGCTAGGAAATAGAAAACTGGGGAGGAACGAACCATGCTGAACCGAGTGGTAGTCAACATCGACGGCTTTGATTATACCGTCGTGTCCGAAGATTCCGAAGAGCACATCCGCAAGAGCGCGGCGCTGGTGGACAAGAACATCCAGGAAGTCAAGGCCTCCACCAGCCTGTCCACCGTCACCTCGGTGGTGCTGGCGGCCATGAACATCGCCGACAAGTATTACAAGGCCCAGGACGGCACCGACGGTCTGCGCCTGCAGGTCAAGGACTACGCCGAGGAGTGCGCCCGTCTGCGGGCGGAAGTGGCCCGGTTGAAGAAAGAGGCCAAAAAGGCCTGAAGGCATTCCGGCAACACGCAATAGGGGAGAAGAGACATGGCAATGGAACTGATGAGCCCTGCGGGCTCTATGGAAGGCATCATCGCCGCCGTTCGGGGCGGCGCCGACGCGGTATATTTCGGCACCGGCGATTATAACGCCCGCCGCAACGCCAAAAATCTGGACGGCGAAGAACTGGTGGACGCGTTCCGCTACTGCCGCCTGCGGGGCGTCAAGACCTACGTGACCATGAACACCCTGGTCACCGACCGGGAACTGGTGAAGGCAAAGGAACTGGTGCTCAAGCTCAGTGAGCTGGGCGCCGACGCCCTCATCGTGCAGGACCTGGGCATGGCCCGGCTGATCCGCCAACTGGCCCCCGATCTGCCCATCCACGCCTCCACCCAGATGACCGTCCACAACCTGGCCGGTGTTCTGGCCTGTGAAAAGCTGGGCTTTACCCGGGTGGTGCTGTCCCGGGAACTGCCCCTGAAGGAGATCGAGTTCATCTGCAAGCGCAGCCCCGTGGAGATCGAATGCTTCGTCCACGGCGCTTTGTGTATGTGCTACTCCGGTCAGTGCTTCCTGTCCGCCGCCATCGGCGGCCGGTCGGGCAACCGCGGCCTGTGTGCCCAGCCCTGCCGTATGCAGTACAGCTTCCCCAGCAGCGCTCCCTCTTACCCCCTCAGCCTGAAGGACGCCAGCATGGCCCAGCACCTGAAGGAACTGGAGCAGGCCGGTGTCCATACCCTCAAGATCGAAGGCCGCATGAAGCGGCCGGAATACACCGCCCTGGTCACCAGCATCTACAAGCGTGCCATGGTGGAAAACCGCGAGCCCACCCGGGAAGAGCTGGAGCAGCTCCAGCAGGTGTTCTCCCGTGACGGCTTCACCGACGGCTACCTCTTGGGCAAGCGGGGCAACCATATGTTCGGCACCCGCAAGGAAGAGTCCGGCCGGGAGGCCCGCGCCCTGTACAAGCAGGCCCAGGCCATCTACGAGACCTCTCCCGAGCCGCCCTCCGTGCCGGTGGAGCTGCACTTCACCGCCCGCTCCGGACAGGAGATGGCCCTTGCTGTCACCGACCGGGAGGGCAACCGCTACGAGACCTTCGGCCAGCCCGCCGAGCCCGCCATCAACCGCGCCACCACCGAGGAAGAGGTGGCTGCCGCCCTCAGCAAGACCGGCGGCACGGTGTTCAAGGCGGAAAAGGTGCACATCGAGCTGGAGAGCGGTCTGCGTGCCTCCGCCGCCGCTCTCAATGCCATGCGCCGCCAGTGTCTGGAAGGTCTGGCGCTGGTGCGCCGCCAGCCCCCCAAGCGCCGTACCGGCGACTGGCAGCCCGGCGTGCGCCGCCTGCCCTACGAGGGCAAGCCCGGATTCATCTACTCCTTCCAGTCGGTGGAGCAGCTGTCCGGCCCCATCCTGTCCTCCAAGCCCGACATGATCTGGCTGCCCCTGCGGCAGATCGCCGACCATCTGCCCATGATCGGCGCCCTGATGGCCAAGGGCCTGCGGTTCGCCGCCGTGCTGGACCGCATCACCTTTGACAGCCAGTGGCCCCGGGAACTGGAGCTGCTGCGCAAGGCCCGTGACGGCGGCATCACCGACCTGGTGGTCACCAACATCGGCCAGATCCCCCTGGTGAGCAAACTGGATTTCACCCTTCACGGGGACTTCGGCCTCAACATCATGAACTCCCAGAGTGTCAAGGAACTGCGCCAGATGGGCATGGATTCCTGCACCCTGTCCTTTGAGATGAATCTGGCCCAGATCCGGGACATGAGCCTGGGCATGGACAGCCAGATCATCGCCTACGGCCGCCTGCCTCTGATGATCACCGAGAACTGCATCACCAAGCGCCACGGTGACGGCTGCAGCCGGGACGGCAAGGCCTGCGCCGGCGGCGCCAACAACGCCATCGTGGACAAGACCGGCCGTTCCTTCCCCATCCTGCGGGAAAACTACTGCCGCTCCACCCTGTACAACGCCGAAAAGCTGTGGCTGGCAGACAAGATGGACGAGCTGAAAGGGTTGGGCCTGCGTTGGCTGCGGCTCAACTTCACCACCGAAAATCCCAAAGAGATCGAGACCGTCATTCAGGCCTATCAGCGGGGCGAAGGCTCCATCCCCGAGCGCGCCACCCGGGGCCTGTACTATCGAGGTGTTCAGTAATGGCATTGTTTGATCATTTTCAGGATCATTATCCCCTTGATCGCCCCCGGCTGCTGATCAAGCAGATCGAACGGGCGGGCAAAAAGCCGGCTCTGCCCAAATATCAGACCGAGGACGCCGCCGCCATGGATATCGCCGCCTTCCTGCCCGAGGAGGGCGAGGTCGTTCTTCAGCCCGGCGAGTGGAAGCTGATCCCCACCGGCCTGTGCATGGCCATCCCCAAGCATTACGGCGGCTTTCTGCTGGGCCGGTCCGGCCTTGCCGCCAAGTTCGGCGTCAGTCTCACCAACAGCGTGGGGCTCATCGACGCCGACTACCGGGGCGAGGTCAAGGTCAATCTCATCAACCACGGGAAAGAGCCCTTTGTGGTCCGCGACGGCGACCGCATCGCCCAGCTTTTGCTGATGGGCACGCCGAAAGTGGAACTGTTCCTGTGCGATACCCTGGATGACACCGCCCGGGGCGCCGGCGGCTTTGGCAGCACCGGCCTGTAATCGTGACTTACATCGTTGAAAAGGAGAAACCATTATGGCACTGAAAGACAAACTGAACGATATCATCAAACTGGCGCTGCCCAAGGACTATACCGCCGTTTCCTACGCCATCATGGTGGATGGCGAGATCTGGTGCGCCGACACCCTGGGCACCAGCGAAGGCAAGCCCGCCACCAATGACCATACCTTCAACGTGGGTTCCATCTCCAAGATCCTGTGCACCACCGCCGTCATGCAGCAGGTGGAGCGGGGCAACATGGATCTGGACGAGCCCATCTGCACCTATCTGCCCGATTTTTGGATGCCCGACGAGCGCTATAAGAAGATCACTCTGCGCCACTGCCTCAACCATTCCTGCGCCCTGCCCGGCACCCAGTGGAAGCATTTCTACACCCCCGAAATGAAGGAAGAGGACATCGATACCTACTACCGGGAGGTCTACCACTATCTGGCCCACAGCTGGATGAAGGACGAACCCGGCGTCTATTCCACCTACTGCAACGACGGCTTCACCCTGGCCGAAATGGCAGTGGCCGCCGTTACCGGTCAGCCCTTCGCCCGGTACTGCGAAGAGAACATCACCCGTCCTCTGGGCGCCCACTCCACCCGTACCGCCATCCTCCGCAACCCCGAAAATCCCCTGACCGTCCAGAAGGAAAAGCGCAGCGAACTCATCTGGATCCAGGGCTGCGGCGGCTTTACCACCACCATGACCGATCTGTGCAAGTTCGGCAATATGTTCCTCACCGACAGCCCCGTCCTGACCAAGGAGAGCAAGGCCGAGATGGCCAAGCACCAGGGCGTCACCTTCCTGCCCGAGGACACCGCCAGCACCTGCTACGGCCTGGGCTGGGACCAGGTGGCCTTCAAGGATCCCGACATCGAGATGGGCGAGGGCGTCCTGATGAAGGGCGGCGGAACCTTCCAGTTCATCAGCCGCCTGCTGGTACTGCCCGAGTACAACGCCGTTCTGGCCATGAGCAAGACCCTGGACTGCAAGGTGGACGTGGCGCTGACCCTGCCCCGTCTGTTTGCTGCCGCCATGCTGGAAAAGCGGGGCGTCAACCTGTACAAGCAGGGCACCGTCATTCCCCAGTCCTTCCGGGACAAGTTCGGCGGCGATTACCTGACCCCCGGCGCCATCTTCCACACCCACTTTGACGGCGACTTCATGACCACCACCTGGGACTCTCTGGTAGGCGGCCGGGAATACGGCTACAAGAACCTGCGGTTCAACGGCGAGTCCTTCGTCAGCGCCGACGGCGAGCGGTACTTCTTCAAGGAGCACGGAGAGGACATCTATCTCTTCGAGACCTTCCGCGGCCGCACCATCCCCGCGTCCATGAAGGCCCGTGACCGGGCCCCCCTCAACGACGTGTGGAAGGCCCGCCTGAACAAGCGCTACCTGCCGGTGGACGTGAGCTATCTGGACAGCGTCAGCACCGATATGATGTGCGGCTTCACCGTGGCCCCCTTCCAGGGTTACGAGGGCCTGTTCATCGCCGCCTTCAGCGCCAGCGAACAGCTGTACAATTCCGACCGGTTCGAGGCCTGCTGCGCTCCCCTCAACGATCACCATGCCGAGACCGTCATGCGTACCCCCTCCAACGGCAGCCGCGACGCCTTCCATCCCTGGTTTGAACTGCGTGACGGCGTGGAATACTGCATTGCCGGTTCCTATACGTTCCGGGACGAGGCCTCCCTGCCCGAATACAAGGGCGAGGACTTCGCCGCCCTGCCCCAGCGTGAGGAAAACTATGTGTTCCGCTTCACGGGCGAGCTGAAGGAGCTGCCCGCCGTGCCCGCCGGCCGCCGTCTGATGATCCGCAACGAAAAGATGGCCCTGGTCTACGACAGCCAGCTGGGCGGCGACTACAAACCCGTGAAGGACGGCTATATCAGCTTCGTGTAAGCAACTTAAAATCCAACCTGAAAGCAGGTTTGTTCCTATGCTCATTCTCGCATCCCAATCCCCCCGGCGGCGTGAGCTGCTGGGCCTCATCACCGAACAGTTCCTCGTCCGCCCCACCGGCTGTGACGAGTCCTTCTCCTGCGCCGACCCCGCCGAACACGCCCGCCAGCTGGCTCTGCGCAAGTGCGCCGCCGCGCTGGAGGCGGAAGGGGTCACCGAGGCCGACGCCGTCATTGCCGCCGACACGGTGGTCTTTCTGGACGGCGTACTGCTGGAGAAACCCTCCAACCCCCACGAGGCCTTTGCCATGCTCCGCCGCCTGTCGGGCCATACCCACACGGTGTGCACCGGCGTGGCCGTGTCCTACCGGGGGGAGACCCGCTCCTTCGCGGAGGGCACCCGGGTCACCTTCCACGACCTGTCCGACGGCATGATCAACTGGTATGTTTCCACCGGGGAACCCATGGATAAGGCCGGTGCCTACGGCATCCAGGGCAAGGGTGCCCTGCTGGTCAAGGGCATCGAGGGCGACTACGCCAACGTGGTGGGCCTGCCCGTCAGCCCCCTGTTCCGCCTGCTGGTGGACATGGGCGTCCCGCTGGAGGGAGGCGCCGGCCTATGAAGCTGCTGCGCTCCCGCCTGTTCTGGTTCGCCGCCATTCTGGTGCTGGTGTGCCTCATCATGACCCTGTATTCCGCCGCCACCGGGCGGCCTTCGGTGCTGCGCAACATCACCGGCGCCGTGGTGACCCCCCTGCAGAACGGCGTGGCCTCGGCCACCGACTGGTTTTCCGACCTGTTCGGCTATTTTTACCGCTACGACGATCTGGAACTGGAAAATGAGCGGCTGAAGCAAAAGATACAGGAATACGAAAAACTGGAGATCGCCTACAACTCCGCCGTCAAGGAAAACGACGCCCTGCGGGAAGCCGCCGGCGTCAAGGCCAAACGGGCCGACTTTTCCCTGGAACTGTGCTCGGTGGTGTCGGTGTCCGGCAAGGGCTTTGAAAGCTCCCTCACCCTGGACCGGGGCAGCGTTTCGGGCATCGAGGCCGGCGACTGCGTCATCACCGGCGACGGTCTGGTGGGCTTTGTGGACGAGGTGGGTCTCAACCACTGTGTGGTCAAGACCGTCCTCCACGTGGATTTTTCCTCCTCGGCGTCGGTTTCCCGCACCCGGGAGGTGGTGGTCACCGGCGGCAACTTCGAGCTGGCCGCCGACGGCCTTTTGAAGGTATCCTATCTGGAAAACGACGCCGACGTGCGCCCCGGCGACGTGATCCTCACCAACGGCGGCGCCTATCCCCCCGACCTGATCATCGGTCGGGTGGAGGAGTTCCGTCAGGAGAATCATGGCATCAGCAGCTATGCCTCCGTCCGCCCCGCTGTGGAGTTCGGCCATCTGAGCACCGTTCTGGTGGTCAAGGAGTTCCACGTTGACAACTGACACAGGAGATTATGATCCGATCTGACCGATACACATGGCTGAAATACGGGAGCTACGCCCTGCTGATGCTGGGCTTTTTCCTGCTGCAATCCTCCCGGGGCACCGCCATCTGGCTGGGCGGCGCCGCCGTCAACGCCCTGCCCTTTGTGGTGGCGTCGGTGGCCCTGCTGGACGGCCCCTACGCCGGCGGTGCCTTTGGCTTTGCCGGCGGCGTGCTGCTGTCCGTCAACAGCGCCGGCGTCGAGGGCTTCCAGTCCCTCAGCCTTGGCCTGTTCGGCATCCTGTTCGGCCTGTTCGGCGCCCAGTATCTGCGCAACATCCTCTTTTCCGCTCTGGCGGGCGGTCTGGTGTGTATGGCGGTGGAAGGGTTCTTCTCCTACATCTTCCATGACCTTCTGGTCCACGGCATGGGCCTGTCCCAGGCCTTCGGCCTGTTCGGACGGCAACTTTTGCTGTCCCTGCCCGCCGGCGTGCTGGCCTACGCCTTTGTGTACGCCGTCCACCGGCGCTTTACGGAGGAGTCCTTATGAGAGTAAGAACCTCACGTATCGCCATGCTGCTGGGCACCCTGCTGGTGATCTGCGCCATGCTGGCCTACCGTATGGTGCAGCTGCAGCTCATCCAGGGTCCCAACGTCACCGACAGCCCCTACAGCAACGTCATCCGGGAATACGACGAGATCGCCTCCCGGGGTGAGATCATGGACCGCAACGGCACCGTTATGGTGGGCAACGCCCTGGTGTTCTCGGTGCAGCTGGACTATTACCAGTGGGACAAGTCGGTGCAGAACGACGTGCTGCTGCAGATGTACAAGACCCTGCGGGAGGCCGACGTGGCCTGCCTGGATGTGCTGCCCCTCAACTGGGAGATGCCCCTGACCTATACCTACTCCTCGCTGGAAAGCGGCGACGGCCGCAAACTGGCCCGCTTCCTGAAAAATCTGGAGTGGCCCACCGCCGAGGAGCTGACCCCCGCCCGTCTGTTCGGTCTGCTGTGCGACCGATACGGGGTGGACCCCGACCTGTCTCTTGAAGAGCGCCGGGCGGTCATCGGTCTGCGCTATTATCTGGAGGACAAGCAGTTCTCCGGCTACAATACCCCCATCACCGTGGTGGAAGCGCTGGATATCCACACGGTGGCCCGCCTGTCCGAGCAGAGCAACGATCTGCCCGGTGTCACCGTGCAGGTATCCGACAGCCGGGAATACCACACCGCTGCCGCCGCCCAGGTTCTGGGCCGTGTGGCCGTCATCGGTCCGGAGGAATACGAAGAGAAAAAAGATGAGGGCTACACCCTCAACGACACCATCGGCAAAAACGGCATGGAGCAGGCGCTGGAGTCCTATCTCCGGGGCACCGACGGCGTTCGTGCCGTAGAGGCCGACGGCCGCACCGGCCAGCTGGTGTCGGAATATCTGGTGGAAGAGCCCCAGCCCGGCAAGAACTGCTGGCTGACCATTGACCTGCGGCTGCAGGAGCGGGCGGAGGCGGCGCTGGCCGCCACGCTGGCCAACATCAAGGCCAAGGGAGAGGCCTCCGCTGACGGCGACGGTGCCGACGTGGAGGGCGGCGCCGCGGTGGCCATCGACGTGAACACCGGCGAGATCCTGGCCATGGCCAGCTGGCCCACCTACAGTCTGGAGACCTTCCAGAAGGACTATTCCGCCAACGCCACCAACCCCCTGTCCCCCTTCCTCAACCGCACCATCCAGTCGGTCTATTCTCCCGGTTCCACCTTTAAGATGTGTACCGCGCTGGCGGCGCTGGAAGAGGACATCATCGATCCCGACGACAAGATCCGGGACGAGGGCATCTATACCCGCTACGCCGACGTAGGCTACAGCCCCCGCTGCTGGATCTACCGCCAGCACGGCGGTACCCACGGAAACATCAACGTCAGCCAGGCGCTGAAGTATTCCTGCAACTATTTCTTCTACGAGATGGGCTATCTGCTGCAGCCCGAACTGCTGAACAAGTACGCCACCGAGCTGGGTCTGGGTCAAAAGACCGGCGTGGAGCTTTCCGGCGAAAAGGCCGGCAATCTGGCCGGCCCCGAATCCCGTGCCGCCAAGGGCGGCGAGAAGTGGTACGGCGCCGACACCCTCATGGCCGCCATCGGTCAGTCGGACCACCAGTTCACCCCCCTGCAGCTGGCCAACTATGTTGCCACGCTGGTCAACGGCGGAACCCGTTACCAGCCCCATCTGCTCAAGACCGTCATGGACTACACCAACACCGAAGTGTACGAAGAGGTGCAGCCCACCGTCCTCAACACCATCGAGATCTCCAAGGAGTCGGTGGATGCCATCAAGGAAGGCATGAAGGGCGTCGTTACCGAGGACGGTACCGCCAGCTCTTACTTTGCCGGTTTCCCCATTCAGGTAGGCGGCAAGACCGGCTCGGCGCAGATGGTGAACCACAGCGCCACCGGCGTGTTCGTGTCCTTTGCCCCTTATGACGATCCCCAGATCGCCGTGTGCGTGGTGGGCGAGTACGCCTCCTCCGGCGGCAGCCTGGCTCCCGTGGCCATCGCCATTTACGACGAATATTTCGGCCTGGGTCTGGAACTCGATTATTAATTGGCAAAATCAAACATTTTTATTGCAATTCCCCAACAATTTTCGATTCCCTCTTGAGATTTTTGGCAATCTCCATTATACTATGATAAATCAGTCTGCGATGCGGACAGGAAAGGAGCACCTCCATGGGCAATGTGATCGCGGTAGCCTCGGGCAAGGGCGGAACGGGAAAAACTTCCTTTTGCGCCAACGTGGCCGTTTCTCTGTGCGCCCTGGGGGAGAAGGTGCTGCTCATCGACGCCGATTCCGGTATGCGCAGCCTGGATCTGGTGCTGGGCATGACCGACAGCCTGCTCTTTTCCTACGGTGACGTGATCCGCGGCACCGCCGGCCTCAAGGAGGCCGCCGTGGCCCACCCGGTGGCCCGCAATCTGCGGGTGCTCACCGCCCCCGGCGAGCCGGGCATCGGAGAGGTCTACGCCCCCGAGGATATCGCCGCCCTCATCAACCGTGTCCGGGCGCACTTTACCTATACGCTGGTGGACTGCGCCGCCGGCCTTGGCGCCGACGTGCTTTCCTTTGCCGCCGCCGCCGACCGGGCGGTCATCGTGTCCACCTCTGACTATACCGCCCTGCGGGGCGCCCAAAGCACCGCCAGCGTGTTTTCCCGCATCGGGCAGGAAAACTGCTCCATCGTGGTCAACCGCCTGCGCCCCGGCATGATCCGGGACGGCGCCGCCGCCAACGTGGACCGGGCCATGGACGCTTCCGGCCTGTCTCTTCTGGGCGTGGTGCCCGAAGATCAGGCGGTCATCGCCAGCGGCAACCGGGGCAATATCATGGCGCTGGACAGCTTCGGCCCCGCGGCCCAGGCCTATCTCAACATCGCCAAACGCCTTTGCGGCCAACGGGTGCGACTGCTGGATCAGGTGCCCGGCCGGGAATGGAAAAAATAACACAACATTACAGACAGATATACGGGAAAAGAACCGAAGGAGGAACCTATGAACATCGCCATCATCGCCCAGAACCGCAAAAAAGAGCTTATGGTGCAGTTCTGCATCGCTTACTGCGGCCTGCTGGCCAAGCATAAGCTGTGCGCAACCGCCACCACCGGCAAGATGATCATTGACGCTACCGGTCTGCGCATCGACTGTCTGCTGCCCGGTTCCACCGGCGGTGAGCAGCAGATCGCTGCCCGTGTTGCCTATAACGAGATCGACCTGGTCCTCATGTTCCGTGATCCCATGGAGAAATATCAAAACGACGCCCAGATCAACGACCTGCTGCGTTCCTGCGACCAGAACTGCATCCCCGTGGCCACCAACGTGGCCACCGCCGAAATGCTCATCCAGGGCCTGGCCCGGGGCGATCTGGCCTGGCGTGAGATCAATCCCAACGCCAATTTTTAACGGAAAATTCCCGGGAAACCATTGACTTTCCCACGGGTTTTTGCCATAATAATTCTGTTCTGCAGCGATAAGGCAGGAGTAAGCAGAGGACCGTGTCTGACAGGGAAGGGGAGCCGCGACTGAAAGCCCCCGGCACAGGCTTTGCCCAAGACAGTCTTTGAGCAGGCGTATAAGGCTTTTTGCCGAAATCGCGGCCCCGTCCGGCCGGAATCGGACGACCAAAGGACGCTCTGCGTCGAACATGGGTGGCACCACGAAGTGCGTATTTCCGCGCTCTCGTCCCATTTACGGGATGAGAGCGCTTATTTTTTGTAATTTTGTTAGAATATACATCGAAAGGAACCGAAACTATGGAAAAAATCAAGCCCCGCACCCTTTCCGGCTTCATGGAACTGCTGCCCCAGAAGCAGCAGCAGATGGAGCGCTTCTTCCAGGTCCTGCGGGAGACCTACAGCCTGTACGGCTTCACCCCTCTGGACACCCCCGTGATCGAATCTGCCGAGGTGCTGCTGGCCAAGGGCGGCGGCGAGACCGAAAAGCAGATCTACCGTTTTGAAAAGGGCGACAGCGATCTGGCCCTGCGCTTTGACCTGACCGTGCCTCTGGCCAAGTACGTGGCCCTGAACTACGGCCAGCTGACCTTCCCCTTCCGCCGCTTCCAGATCGGCAAGGTCTACCGCGGCGAGCGCGCCCAGCGCGGCCGCTTCCGTGAGTTCTATCAGGCCGACATCGACATCATCGGCGACGGCCAGCTGGACATCATGAACGAGGCCGAGATCCCCGCCGTCATTTACCGCACCTTCTCCACCCTGGGCCTCAAGCGCTTCCAGATCCGTGTCAACAATCGCAAGATCCTCAACGGCTTCTACGCCATGCTGGGCCTCACCGAAAAGGCCGGCGACATCATGCGCACCGTGGACAAGCTGGACAAGATCGGCCCCGAAAAGGTCAAGACCCTGCTGCTGGATGAGGAGATCGGCCTCACCGCCGAGCAGGCTGACGAGATCCTGGCCTTCATCGCCATCCGCGGCAGCAACGCCGAGATCCTGGAAAAGCTGGCCGCCTATCAGGGCCGTGCCGAGCTGTTCGACCTGGGTTACGAAGAGCTGAAGGCCGTGGTGTCCTGTCTGGCTGCCTTCGGCGTGCCCGAGAGCAACTTCGCCGTGGATCTGACCATCGCCCGCGGCCTGGACTACTACACCGGCACCGTCTACGAGACCACCATGCTGGACTATCCCGAGATCGGCTCCATCTGCTCCGGCGGCCGCTACGACAACCTGGCCGAGTACTACACCGACAAGAAACTGCCCGGCGTGGGCATCTCCATCGGTGCCACCCGTCTGTTCTACGTGCTGGAAGAGCAGGGCCTGCTGAATCCCAACCAGCCCACCGCTCCCGCCGACGTGCTGGTCATCCCCATGTCCGACGACTTCGTCAAGGCCGTTGAGGTTGCCACCGCTCTGCGTGACGCCGGCATCCGCACCCAGCTGTACACCGAGAAGAAGAAGTTCAAGGCCAAAATCGGCTACGCCGACAAGCTGGGCATCCCCTACGTGGTGTTCCTGGGCGAGGATGAGATCGTCAACAACGTCATCACCCTGAAGGATATGGCCTCCGGCGAGCAGAAGACCCTGCCCGTGGCTGAAGCCGTGGCCCTGCTGAAGGACGGCCTTGCCGAAAAGTGCGCCGGCACTGTCATTCTGGAAAAGTAAAACCATTTATCTATAAAAGGAGTAATCATTTATGATGCAGTCCCGTACCCACACCTGTGGAGAGCTCCGTCTGGAGCACGTGGGCCAGACCGTCACTCTGGCCGGTTTTATGGAGAACGTCCGTGAGGTCGGCGCCGGCCTGTCCTTCATCGTCCTCCGTGACTTCTACGGCACCACCCAGCTGGTGGCCGAGACCCCCGAGATCCTGTCCGTCGTCAAGGAACTGAACAAGGAGACCACCATCCAGGTCACCGGTCTGGTCCGTGAGCGTTCCAGCAAGAACGCCAAACAGGCCACCGGCGACATCGAGGTCGTCCCCACCGAGATCCGCGTGCTGGGCACCTGCCAGCACAACGAGCTGCCCTTCGAGATCAACCGCAGCCGTGAGGCCGACGAGATGACCCGTCTGAAGCACCGTTATCTGGATCTGCGCAACCCCGCCGTCAAGGCCAACATCATCAAGCGCTGCCAGGCCGTGTCCTACATCCGCGCCGCCATGACCGCCAAGGGCTTCCTGGAGATCACCACCCCCATCCTGACCGCTTCCTCTCCCGAAGGCGCCCGTGACTATCTGGTCCCCGCCCGTAAGCATCCCGGCAAGTTCTACGCTCTGCCCCAGGCTCCCCAGCAGTTCAAGCAGCTGCTGATGGCCTCCGGCTTCGACAAGTATTTCCAGATCGCCCCCTGCTTCCGTGATGAGGACGCCCGCGGCGACCGTACCCCCGGCGAGTTCTATCAGCTGGATATGGAAATG
>JAFYPP010000101.1 GCA_017559995.1 Clostridia bacterium
GGGCCATCCGCGCCCGTCTGCCCGGCGCCGCGGTGCGCTCTCTGCCCATGGCTGACGGCGGCGAGGGCACGGTAGAGGCCTTCCTCACCGCGTTGGGCGGCCAGCGGGTCACCGCAAAAGTATGCGGCCCCAACTTCGCCCCCATCGAGGCCGGCTACGGCCTTTTGCCCGACGGCACGGCGGTGATCGAGATGGCGGCCTGCGCCGGTCTGCCTCTGGCCGGCAAAAAGAACAACCCCGAACGGGCCACCACCTACGGCGTGGGCGAGCTGATCGTGCACGCCATGGACCGGGGCGCACGCAGCTTCCTCATCGGTCTGGGGGGCAGCGCCACCAACGACGGCGGCTGCGGCTGCGCGGCGGCCTGCGGCGTGCGGTTTTACGAGAAAAACGGCTCCTCCTTCGTGCCCTCGGGGCGCAACCTCACCGATATCGAAAAAATCGATCTGTCCTATGCCGATCCCCGGCTGAAGGAGTGCACCTTCACCGTGCTGTGCGACATCGACAATCCCCTGTGCGGCCCCACCGGCGCCGCGGCGGTGTTCGGTCCCCAGAAGGGCGCCGACGAAGAGATGGTCAAGCGGCTGGATATGGGCCTGCGCCACGTGGCCCGGCGGTGGCTGGAGGATCTGGGTCAGGATCTTTTGTTCCTGCCCGGCGGCGGCGCCGCGGGCGGCATGGGCGCCGGCATGGCGGCCTTTTTCGGCGGACAGCTGAAGTCGGGCATCGACACCCTGCTGGACACGGTGGGATTTGACGCCCTGGCCAAAGAGGCCGACCTCATCCTCACCGGCGAGGGCAGGCTGGACGGCCAGACCGCCCACGGCAAGGCGGTGTGCGGCGTGGCCCGGCGGGCCAAGGCTCTGGGCGTGCCGGTGATCGCGCTGGTGGGCGGCAGCGAGGGCGACCTCTCTCCCCTGCACGACGCCGGCCTCACGGCGGTATTTTCCGTCAACCGTCTGCCCCGGGCGCTGGAGGACAGCGCGCCCCACACGGCGGACAACCTCTGCCACACCCTGGACAACGTGCTGCGGCTGTGGAGCGTGGGCAAATGAAGCTGCCGGCGCTGGAGACCCAGCGGCTGATCCTTTTGCCTGCCCATCCCCGGCTGGCCAAAAGGACCGCCGCCTTTTACGAGAAAAACAAGGCTTTTTTACAGCCTTTTGAACCCACCTATGACCCCAAGTTCACCACAAAAGGCTATCAGCGCGCGCTGCTGAAGGCCGACGCCAAAGCCGCCCGGGACAACAGCGGTCTGCGGTACTGGTGCTTCCGCAAGGAGGCCCCCGACACCGCCGTGGGCTGCGTGGCGCTGACGAGTATCGTGTGGGGCGCCTTCCGCTCGGCCACCGTGGCCTATAAGACCGACGGCGACCTGCTGCGGCAGGGATACGCCGCCGAGGCCCTCAACGCCGTGGTTGCGCTGGCCTTTGAAGGCCTCAACCTGCACCGGCTGGAGGCCAGCATCATGCCCCGCAACGCCGCCTCTCTGGCGCTGGCACGCAAGTGCGGCTTTTCCGAGGAGGGGCGCTCGCCCCGGTACATCCGCATCAACGGCGTGTGGGAGGATCACATCCACATGGTGCGGCTGAATGAAGAAGGAGAATGACCCATGTTCTATATGCCCCAATATCACAATCTGCCCGACGGACGGCAGGTGTTTTTGCGGTTTCCCGACCCGGCACGGCACGCCGACGGCGTGAGCGCCCTGCTGGAGGGCGTTCCTTCCGGCGAGGCAGGCGCGGCCTTTTTGTCCGCCGCCAACGCCCACCCCATGCGGCTGGTGCTGGTGGCCGAGATCGCCGGAAATCTTGCGGCCTGCGGCCTGCTGGAGCTGGAGGACGGCCCCCGGATGCAGGCGGCCGCCGCCGATGCCTTCGGCGGTCTGGGTCTGGAGGCCCTGCTGGAGCGCTCCATGACCGCCGTGGCCGCCCAGAAGGGCGTGGAAGTGTAAGCGGTAAAGACGGACAATCCCCCAGTCTGCCTTCGGCAGCCAGCCCCCTTTACACAAGGGGGCCTTGAGAACAGCGGGATTGTCAACCCGATTAAAAAAATAAACCTTGTAACCATAGAAAGGAACCAACCTTATGCTGAACTTCGAAAATCTGGACAAGCACCTTGAAACTCTGGCCGCGGAGCAGGCCTTCCCCGGCGGCGTGCTGTGCGTCTATCACCACGGCAAGATGGTGAAGGAGACCGCCTACGGCGTCTACAACCCCGAGACCGGCGACAAGACCAACGTGGACACCCGTTTTGACGTGGCTTCCATCAGCAAGATGTTCGCCGGCACCGCCTTCATGGCCCTGTGCGACCGGGGCGTGTTCTCTCTGGACGAGCCCATCCACAAGTCCTTCCCCAAGTTCGTGGGTCAGCGTGAGATCCGCGCCAGCGCCAACGCCCTGCTGAAGGATCAGCCCGACGCCCTGCTGGGCTATGCCGACGTCACCGACCTGACCTGGTACAACATCCTCATCCACGACTCCGGTCTGGGCTGGAGCACCCTGAACCTGCTGTTCAAGACCCGTGAGGAGGCCGTGGATCACATCTGCACCATGCCCCTGGCCTACGAGCCCAAGAGCACCGTGCTGTACACCGATCTGGGCCTGATCCTCATGGCCATCGCCATGGAGGAGCGCACCGGCAAGACCCTGGACGTGCTGGTGGACGAGCTGGTCTGTCAGCCTCTGGGTCTGGAGCGCACCGGCTACAACCGTGTCAGCGAAGGCCCCAAGTGCGACAACACCGCCCCCACCGAGTTCTGCAAGTGGCGCAACGTGCGTGTCCACGGTCTGGTCCACGACGAGAACTGCTACTTCCTGGACGGCGTTGCCGGTCACGCCGGCGTGTTCTCCATCGCCCGTGACGTTGCCAAGCTGGCCCAGAATTATCTGGACGTGCTGCAGGGCAAGCCCGGCGTGGTGAAGAAGGAGACCGCCGAGGCCATGGTCACCTTCCAGAAGATGAACCGCTGGGACCGCCGCGGCATCATGTTCCAGCTCCGCATCCTGGACACCGACGCCCACACCTTCCCCCTGGGCCGCAAGACCTTTGGCCACACCGGCTTCACCGGCACCTGTATGTGGGCCGACCCCGAGCGGGAACTGGCCTTCGCCTTCCTGACCAACGACGTGTACCCCGGCCGTGAGAAGCGTTCCATGGCCCGTGTCCGCAAGGGCATCGTGGAGCACCTGATCTCCGCCATCGACAAGGAGGACACCTGCAAATGATCGGCATCGGATTGATGAGCGGCACCAGTGCCGACAGCATCGATGCCGCCTGCGTTCGGCTGGAGGGCGCCCCGCCCCGGCTGGACTGGGAACTTTTGAGTTTCATCACCCTGCCCATGACCCACGAGCTGCGGCAGGATATCTTCAAGGCCTTCCGTCCCGAGACCGGCACGGTGGACCACCTGTGCCAGCTGAACTTCACGCTGGGTGAATGGTTCGCCAAGGCGTCGCTGGAGGCCGTCCGAGCCGCCGGCCTCACCCCCAATCAGGTGGACTTCATCGGCAGCCACGGCCAGACGGTGTGGCACATCCCCCCCAACTCCCCCGACGGGGTGGCCTCCACCCTGCAGCTGGGCAACCCTGCCGTCATCGCCGAGCGCTGCGGCATCCCCGTGGTGTCCGACTTCCGCAGCCGGGATATGGCTGCCGGCGGTCAGGGGGCGCCCCTGGTGCCCTTCGTGGACAACCTGCTGCTGTCCCACCCCACCCTGTCCCGCGCGGTGCAGAACATCGGCGGCATCGGCAACGTGACCTGGCTGCCTGCCGGCGGCCGGGGCGAGGCCTTCGGCTTTGACACCGGCCCGGGCAATATGCTGCTGGACCGGGCGGCCGAGGTGCTCACCGACGGCCGGCTGCGGTGCGACATGGACGGCAAGCTGGCCTTTGCCGGAACGGTGCGGGAGGACTTCCTGCGGAAATGGATGGCCGAGGAGGCCTATTTCACCCGCAAGCCCCCCAAGTCCACCGGACGGGAGCTGTTCGGTGTGCAGCGCTGCGGCGTGTACCTCCGGGAGATGGAGGGCCTGCCCCGGGAGGACATCCTGGCCACGCTGACGGCCTTTACCGCCCGAAGCACCGCCGAGGCCTACCGCAATTTCCTGCCCTCCCTGCCCGACGAGGTGCTGCTGTGCGGCGGCGGCGCCCGAAACCCCGCCATTGCCGCCATGCTGCAGAAGGAACTGCCCCAGAGCCGCATCGGCCGCACCGAGGACGCCGGTCTCCCCGGCGACAGCAAGGAGGCCGTGGCCTTTGCCGTGCTGGGCTACGAGACCATGAACCGCCGCCCGGGCAATCTGCCTGCCGCCACCGGTGCCGCCCGCCCCGTGGTGCTGGGCAGCATCACGTACTAAGCTGTGTTTTTGACCATAATCACATAGATTACGGCCAAAACCAATGGAAAAGCAACACTGCGAAAACGCAGTTTTGGCAATCCCCATCGACATTCTATCATCCGGAAAGGAGTTTCAATATGGCAAAATCCGTACAGGACATCCTGCAGATCATCCGCGAACAGAACATTCAGATGGTGGACTTCAAAATGGTGGACATCAACGGCCAGTACCGGCACGTGACCATCCCCGCCGGCAACTTCTCCGAGGAGACCATGAAGTACGGCATCGGCTTTGACGCTTCCAACTACGGCTACGCCGTGGTGGAAAAGAGCGACATGGTATTTATCCCCGATCCCGACACCGCCGTGGTGGACCCCTTCTGTCAGGTCCCCACCCTGTCCATGACCGGCAACGCCATGATCATCGACAATCCGGAAAACCGTCCCCTGGCCCAGTACCCCCGCAACATCGTGCTGGCCGCCAACCAGTATATGAAGGACAGCGGCATCGCCGACACCATGCTCATCCTGCCCGAGTTCGAGTTCTATCTCTTTGACCAGGTGGGCTGGGAGGTGCAGCCCTACAGCATCTCTTCCCAGGTGGACGCCGTCCAGTCCTATTGGAACAGCGCCGTGGAAGGCAAGGGCACCGTGGTGCCCAAGCAGAAGAACTATCACATCGCCAAGCCCTTTGACGTGACCTATGAGTGCCGTTCGGAGATGGTGATGCATATGCTGGACGCCGGCATCGACATCAACTACCACCACCCCGAGGTGGCCGCCTCCGGCCAGTTCGAGATCGAGCCCCAGCTGGGCGAGATGGTGAAGATGGCCGACGCCACCATGATGATCAAGTATATCATCCACAACACCGCCCTCAAGCACGGCAAGAGCGCCACCTTTATGCCCAAGCCCATCTACGGCGAGGCCGGCAGCGGTATGCACGTCCATATGCTGCTGCTGAAGGACGGCCAGCCGGTGTTCTCCGACGACAACGGCTATTCTCATCTGAGCCGCGAAGCCCACTGGTTCATGGGCGGTCTGCTGAAGCACATCTCTTCCCTGTGCGCCCTGACCA
>JAFYPP010000010.1 GCA_017559995.1 Clostridia bacterium
ACGCTGTGCCTGTCCCTGTTTGCCTGCGGCAAGCAGCCGGTGGACACCCCCACCCAGCCTGCCACCCAGGCGCCCACCGAGGCGCCCACGGCGGCACCCACCGAAGCGCCCACCGAGCCTCCCACCGAGGCACCCACCGAACCGACAGTGCCGGAGATCGTCTTTGCCGCCTCCGACGAGACCTTTACCGACGGGGAGAACACCCTGCTGACCCTGTCGGCCGGTCTGCCCTCCTGCGAGACCCTGCCCCAGGTCGACGCCTATTACAAGGCGCTGTACGACGATCTGCGCGCCCTGTGTGAACTCAACGCCCAGGACGCCGCCCAGCGCCGGGCCGAGTTTCTGGCCGACGGCTTTGACTTCACCCCCTGGGCCACGGAGGTCAAGAGCTCCGTCGTCCGCAACGACGGCGTGACCCTTTCGGTGGTACGGGAGATCTATGAAAACACCGGCGGTATGCACCCCCTCATCACCTATCAGGCCGAGACCTTTGACGTGGCCTCCCAGGGCCGTCTGCTGCTGGCCGACCTGTTCACCGTGGCAGAGGATGCCTATCTGCCCCGTCTGCGGGACATGATCGTGGCCCAAATGGACCGGCTGGAGGCCGAAGGCGCAGTCTTTTACTACGACTTCGCCCGGGAGCAGCTGACCGAGCTGCTGGATCCCATGGACTTCGCGCTGACCGGGGACAGCCTGCTGATCTTCTTTGACGTGTACGCGCTGGCCCCCTACGCCGCCGGTCCCCAGCAGTTTTATCTGCCTCTGGCCGATCTGGCCGATATCCTCAATCCCCAGTATTTTGCGGAGTAACTTATGAAGAAAAACGACCTTTGCGTCATCACCGTCCACGGCTACACCGCCGAGGGCATGGGCGTGGGCCGCACCGACGACGGCATGGCGGTTTTCGTTCCCGGGGCCGCCCGGGGCGACCGGCTGGAAGTGCTGTTGGTGAAGGTGCTGAAAACCTACGCCTTCGGTAAAATTCAAACCATTCTGGAGCCTTCCCCCTACCGGGCGGAGGCCGACTGCCCCCACTTCGGCAAGTGCGGCGGCTGCGATTTCCGCCATCTGTCCTATGAGGAGGAACTGTGGCTCAAGGCACGCCGGGTCCACGACGCCATGACCCGCATCGGCGGCTTTGACCTGCCGGTGCCCCCGATCACCGGCTCCCCGGACACCGACCGCTACCGCAACAAGGGCCAGTTCCCCGTGGGACGGGGCCCCGAGGGCACGGTGTACGGCTTTTTCCGCAGCCGCAGCCACCAGCTGATCCCCCTCACCGACTGCAAACTGCAGTCGGCGGAGAGCTGCGCCCTTGCCGCCGCCGTGTGCCGCTGGGCCGACGAGGCAGGGGTCGCCCCCTATGACGAGGAAACCCACGCCGGCATCCTGCGGCATATCTATGTGCGGCAGGGCCGGGCCGGCCTGCATCTCACCCTGGTGGTGCGCAAGGACCGCCTGCCCCGGGAAGAGCGGCTGGTGGAGCTGTGCCGCGAGGCGGTGCCCGCCCTGTGCGGCATGGTGGTCAACGTGAACCCCGACCGGGGCAACCGGGTGCTGGGTCCTGCCTGCCGCACCCTGTGGGGCGACGGCCGTCTGGAGGATGACCTGATGGGCAACACCTACCGCCTGTCCCCCCTGTCCTTCTATCAGGTGAACCACGCCCAGACCGAGAATCTGTACGCCTGTGCCGCCGCCTGGGCCGCGCCCGACGGGGACACCGAGGCGCTGGACCTGTACTGCGGCGTGGGTACCATCACCCTCACCCTGGCCGGTCACTGCAAGACGGTGATGGGCGTGGAGATCGTGCCGGCCGCCATCGAGGACGCCAAGGAAAACGCCGCCCGCAACGGCATCGAAAACGCCCGGTTCCTGTGCGCCGACGCAGGTCAGGCCGCCGCCAAACTGGCGGAGGAGGGCTTCCGCCCCGGGGTCATCGTGGTGGATCCGCCCCGCAAGGGTCTGGACGAGGCCGCGGTGAAGGCCCTGTGCGGCATGGCCCCCCGGCGCATCGTGTACGTTTCCTGCGATTGCGCCAGCCTTGCCCGGGACGCCAAAATGCTCTTCGAGCAGGGCGGCTACAAGCCCACCCGTGTGCAGGCCTTTGATATGTTCCCCCGCACCGCCAATGTGGAGACGGTGGCGCTGCTGGAACGGTAAGTGAGGCTTTCGCCCGCCGCTTTTTGCGGCGGGCGCTTGCTTTTCCGCAAGTTTGGTGCTATACTGGGTATACTTCTTAAATAAACGTGTTCCTGCCGCTTTTCGCGGCGCGCGGAATCGGGTGAGATGCCCGGCGAGTCGGTCACTGTGATACTGCCTGTGCGCAGTTAAGTCAGATACGCATGGGAACGCTGTACCTGTTTCGGCCGGAACTTGAAACAGACCCGTTCGTCTGGGGGCTTCGGCCACCGGGCGATTTTGTTTTTTCGGAGGGAGCCTATGAAACGTTTTTACCGATATATCGCTCTGCTGCTGTGCGCCGCCATGGTGTGCGCCACGCCGGTTTGCGCCGCCGCCGATGATTGGGCCGGGACCGGTCGGTTCGTTCGCAGCCAGCTGCGCACCCCCAGCGCCGGCAACACCTACGGCGACTGGGAGATCTTCGCCGCCGCCCGGGCGGGCCTGACCGTGCCCGAAGGGTATTACGCCGCGTGGCTCACTATGGTGGACCGGGTGCTGGCGCAAAACGGCGGCAGGCTGTCCGGCCCGGTGACGGGCAATATGCGCCTTGCTCTGGCGCTGCTGGCGCTGGATCAGGATCTCACCGACGTGGGAGGCTATGATCTGCTGGCACTGGCCACCGACACCCAGTGGGTGTGCCGCACCACAGTGATGGGCCCGGCCTTCGGCATCCTCATTCTGAAAAACTGCGGCGGCGACCCTGCCGCCGAGAAGGTATACCTGCAGCATCTGCTGGACAAGCAGCTGGCCGACGGCGGCTGGGCGCTGTCCGGTCAGATCGCCGACCCCGACGCCACCGCCATGACGCTGCAGGCCCTGTCCCTGTGCCGCAGAGAGGCCGGGGTGCAGGCCGCCATCGACCGGGGTCTGGCCCGTCTGTCGGCCATGCAGGAGCCCACCGGCGGCTTTACCGCCTGGGGCACCACCGGCTGCGAAAGCGTGGCCCAGACGGTCATCGCCCTCACCATGCTGGACATCCCCCTCACCGACAGCCGGTTTGTGAAAAACGGCAACAGCCTGTTGGACGCTCTGCTGTCCTATCGGCTGGCCGACGGCTCCTTCAGCCACACCCCCGGCGGCGCTTACGACATCATGGCCACCCAGCAGGCGCTGCTGGCGCTGGATGCCCTGCGCCGGGAGGAGGCCGGCCTGCCCGGTATCTATGACCTGTCCGACCGGGTGACGGTGGACCGCACCTTCGTGGGTCTGCCCGCCCGTGACAAGCGGGTGTCCGTCCCGGAACAGACCGTCAACATCCCCACCTTTACCGATATTTCCGGCCTGAAGGAGGCCGATGCCATTCTGGAACTGGCCCGCCGGGGCGTCCTCAACGGCGTGGGCGACGGCAGATTTGACCCCAGCGGCCGGTTCACCCGTGCCCAGTTCTGCGCCATGGCCCAGCGGGCGCTGACCCTGCCCGCCGCCGCCGGACGGCTGTTTTCCGACGTGCCTGCCGGCGCGTG
>JAFYPP010000102.1 GCA_017559995.1 Clostridia bacterium
CCGCCGATGCAGGTGGCAGCGCCGCCGAAAGGCTCGATCTCGGTGGGATGGTTGTGGGTCTCGTTCTTGAACATCAAGAGCCAGTCCTCATTCTTGCCGTCCACATCGGCCTCCACATGGATGGAGCAGGCGTTGATCTCCTCGCTCTCGTCCAGCTCGGGCAGCAAACCGCGCTTTTTCAGCGTCTTGGCACCGATGGTGGCGATGTCCATGAGGGTCTGGGGACGCTTGGCGGCCTTCTCCTCGCCGTAGACCTCCACGCGGGCGGCCAGATAGCGCTCGTAAGCCTTCTGGACGGCGGGGTCGTCGATCTTCACGTTGTCGATGTGGGTGGAGAAGGTGGTGTGACGGCAGTGGTCGGACCAGTAGGTGTCCACGATGCGGATCTCGGTGATGGTGGGATCGCGCTGCTCTTCGTCACGGAAGTAGTTCTGCAGGAACTTCAGGTCCTGCACGTCCATGGCCAGGCCCAGCTCGTCCAGCAGAGCGGCCAGACCGGCGTCGTCCAGCTTGATAAAGCCTTCCACGGTGGCGACGGAATCGGGAGTGGCGTACTCCACGGCCAGGGTCTCGGGCTTGTCCAGAGAGGCCTCACGGCTCTCCACTGCGTTGATGACGTACTTCTTGACGGCGGCCACATCCTCGGCGGTCAGGGCGCCGTACAGGGCGTACACCTTGGCGGAAGCCACGGCGGGACGCTCCACCTGGGCCTGCAGCTGGATGCACTGGGCGGCGGAGTCGGCACGCTGGTCAAACTGACCGGGCAGGGGCTCCACGGCAAACACGGCGGCGGCACCGGCGAAGTCGGGCTCGTCGTAGATGTTGTCCAGCTGGGGCTCGGAGAAGATGGTGGTCTTGGAAGCGTCAAACAGAGCCTCCTCGATGCCCTCCACGTCGTAGCGGTTAAGGATGCGGACGTTCTCCAGGGCGGTCAGGCCCAGAAAGGTGCGGCAGTCAGCCAACATACCGGCGGCTTCGGGAGCCAGACCGGGTTTCTTTTCAACAAAAATGCGGTATACCATGATTCATTTGTCCTCCTTGGCAGCCAGAGCGCGCTGGCCGATGTCGCGGCGGTAAAATGCGTTGTCGAAGCGGATGCGGTCCACCAGACCGTAGGAAGCGGTGATGGCCTCCTGCAGGGTGGGCTTGACGGTGACGGCGCCCAGAACGCGGCCGCCGGAGGTGACCAGCTTGCCCTCGTTCAGCTTGGCACCGGCGATGAACACGTGCTCGTCGTCAGCCAGTTGGGGCAGGGTGATCTGGAAGCCCTTTTCATAAGCGGTGGGATAGCCCTTGGAGGCCATGACCACGCAACAGGCGGAAGCGTCCTTCCACTTGACCTCGGTCTCGTGCAGCTTGCCTGCGGCAACGGCCTGCATGACGGTCAGCAGATCAGAGTCCAGCAGGGGCAGCACCACCTGGGTCTCGGGGTCGCCGAAACGGCAGTTGTACTCGATGACCTTGGGGCCGTTGGGGGTCAGCATCAGGCCGAAGTACAGGCAGCCCTGGAAGGGACGGCCTTCGGCCTTCATGGCCCGGATGGTGGGCAGGAAGATGGTCTCCATGCACTCCTTGGCCACCTCTTCGGTGTAATAGGGGTTGGGAGCGATGGTACCCATACCGCCGGTATTGAGGCCCTGATCGCCGTCCAGAGCGCGCTTGTGGTCCATGGAAGAGATCATGGGCACCACGGTCTCGCCGTCGGTAAAGGACAGGACGGACACCTCGGGACCGGTGAGGAACTCTTCGATGATGACCCGGCTGCCGCTCTCACCAAAGACCTTGTCCTCCAGCATGGAGCGCAGGGCGGCTTTGGCTTCGTCGCGGGTCATGGCGATGATAACGCCCTTGCCCAGTGCCAGACCGTCGGCCTTGATGACGGTGGGGATGGGAGCGTCCTCGATGTACGCCAGAGCCTCTTTCAGGTCGGAGAACACCGCGTAGGCGGCGGTGGGGATGTTGTACTTCTGCATCAGCCGCTTGGAGAACACCTTGCTGCCTTCGATGATGGCGGCGTTCTTTTTGGGGCCGAAGACGGGGATGCCCAGCTCCTGCAGCGCGTCGGCGCAGCCCAGAACCAGGGGATCGTCGGGAGCGACCACGGCAAAGTCGATGTCGTGGGTCTTGGCAAAGTTCACGATGCCGTCGATATCGGTGGCACCGATGGCCACGCACTCGGCGTCGGCGGCGATACCGCCGTTGCCGGGCAGGGCGTAGATCTTGGCAACTTCGGGGTTCTTTTTCAGGCTCTGAATGATGGCGTGCTCACGGCCGCCGCCGCCCACAACCAGTAAATTCATAAGAAATTCCTTCTTTCTTGTTTCGTCTTATAGAAAGGGGAAGAGGGCCGATGCAGGCATCGACCCTTTTTTAGACTTAATGATGGAACAGACGGGCGCCGGTGAAGCACATGGCGATGTCGTACTTGTCGGCGGTCTCGATGACGTTGTCGTCGCGGACGGAGCCGCCGGGCTGGGCGATGTAGCACACGCCGGACTTGCGGGCGCGCTCCACGTTGTCACCGAAGGGGAAGAAGGCGTCGGAGCCGACGGAAACACCGGTCTGGGTGGCCAGCCAGGCCTTCTTCTCCTCGCGGGTCAGAGGCTCGGGCTTCTCGGTGAAGTACAGCTGCCAGGTGCCTTCGGCCAGAACATCCTCGTACTCGTCGGAGATGTAGATGTCGATGGCGTTGTCACGGTCGGGGCGCTTGATGCCCTTGACGAAGGGCAGGGCCAGCACCTTGGGGCACTGACGGAGATACCAGTTGTCAGCCTTGCCGCCTGCCAGTCTGGTGCAGTGGATACGGCTCTGCTGGCCGGCGCCGACGCCGATGGCCTGGCCATCCTTGACGTAGCACACCGAGTTGGACTGGGTGTACTTCAGGGTGATCAGGGCGACGATCAGGTCGATCTTGGCGCTCTCGGGCAGCTCCTTGTTCTTGGTGACCAGGTTGGTCAGCATATCCTTGTCGATCTTCAGATCGTTGCGGCCCTGCTCAAAGGTGATGCCGAAAACGTCCTTGCACTCCACGGGATCGGGAATGTAGTTGGGATCGATCTTGACCACGTTGTACTTGCCGCCCTTCTTCTGGGACAGGATCTCCAGAGCCTCGGGGGTGTAGTCGGGAGCGATGACGCCGTCGGACACCTCGTTCTTCAGGTACTGGGCGGTGGCGGCGTCACAGGTGTCGGACAGCGCGGCCCAGTCACCGAAGGAGCACAGGCGGTCGGCACCGCGGGCGCGGATGTAAGCACAGGCGATGGGGGACAGCTCGGCGTCGGGCTTGACGAAATAGATCTGGCGGTCGATGTCGCTCAGGGGCAGGCCCACGGCGGCACCGGCGGGAGAAACGTGCTTGAAGGAAGCGGCGGAGGGAAGACCGGTGGCCTCCTTCAGCTCCTTGACCAGCTGCCAGGAGTTGAAGGCATCCATGAAGTTGATGTAGCCGGGCTTGCCGCACAGCACTTCGATGGGCAGCTCGCCCTTCTTCATGAACAGACGGGAAGGCTTCTGGTTGGGGTTACAGCCGTATTTCAGTTCCAGTTCTTTCATGGATCAGACCTCCTGATTCTTATTGATGATGACGACTTCGTCGCCCAGCTTGACGAACAGGGACACCTTGTTGTCGGTGTCCAGCACGTTCCACAGCACATCGGCGTACTCGGCAGCGGTCATCTGGGGCAGTTCCACCTGCACGGGTTCACCGTGGAAGGAGGGCAGGGGAGAGCCGAAGCCCTCATAAGTGCTGATGAAACGGCCAACGCCGTTCTTGGGAGCGTATTCAAAGAAGTTGCGGATGCAGGAGCTGCCCTCGGCGTCGGCAGCCTTCAGGATGGACATCTGGTAGCCGCCGCAGGCGTAGCGCACGCCGGACACGCGGGGAGTCCAGTTGGGGCCGTCGGGCTCGAACTCACGGGTGCGGAGAGAAGCCTCGGCGGTCTTGCCCTCCACCAGGAAATCCCGGATGGTATCGGTCTGGTCGCCGTTGGTGACCACGAACTTGTCGCCCACCTGACGGACGGGATGATAGATGATCAGAGAGGGATCCACCATCTTGCTTTCGTCAAAAGCCTTGGTGCGGATGCCGTCCTCGGTGGCCTCGAAAATGCGGTTGCGGCTGTTTTCGCTGCGGCCCATGATGAAGTAGGCGCACAGTTCCTGGCCTTCGGGCAGATTGCCCAGCAGAATGCCGCGGCCGGGGTAGGGACGTTCCTGCAGATACTTGAACAGATCAGACATTGTTTTTCTCCTCCAGCATTTGATGTGCCACCATCTGGGCGGCCCGGGGCAAAAGCTTCCACTCGGCCTGCTCCATGACACGCTTCTGCAGCGTTTCTGCCGTGTCGTCGGGCAGAATGTCCACCGCCTTCTGCAGCAGGATCCGGCCGCCGTCGGGGATCTCGTTCACCAGATGCACGGTGGCACCGGTGACCTTGACGCCGTACTCCAGGGCGGCTTCGTGGACCTTCAGGCCGTAAAAGCCCTTTCCGCAGAACGAGGGGATGAGGGAAGGATGAACGTTGATGATGCGGTCGTTATACGCGCGGGTAAAATCGGCGCTGAGGATGGCCAGGAAACCGGCCAGCACGATCAGCTCGATGTTGTGCTCTTTCAGCACGGCCAGCAGGGCCTGCTCAAAGCCCTCCTGGGTGCCGCCGTTGGCCTTTTTGGTAACGGTGGCGTGGGGGATGCCGGCCTTTTCGGCCCGCTCCAGGGCATAAACGCCCGACTTGTTGGAGACTACCAGAGCGAGCTCGCCGTCGGGGATCTGTCCCGCGGTCTGGGCGTCGATGAGGGCCTGCAGATTGGTGCCGCCGCCCGAAACCAGTACGGCGATGCGGATCTTTTCAGACATGACGGGCCTCCTTACTTCTTGCTGCCGAAGCGGTCCAACAGGGGGAACAGCATACCGCCGATGGCGTCAACCACCCGCCGCATTACAGCAGCTCGATCTTCTCGTCGCCGGTGACGATCTCACCGATGACGTAGGCGTCTTCGCCATGGGCCTTCAGGATCTCAATGGCCTTGTCGGCCTGCTCGGCGGGAACCACCACGGTCATGCCAACGCCCATGTTGTAGGTGTTGTACATATCGCGCTCGGGGATGTTGCCTTCCTTCTGCAGCAGCTGGAAGATGGGCAGGACCTTGATCTTGCTCTTGTCCACCTTGGCGCACAGGCCGTCGGGGATGGAGCGGGGAATGTTCTCATAGAAGCCGCCGCCGGTGATGTGGGAGATGCCCTTCACGTCGCACTGCTCGATGAGGGCCAAGGCAGCCTTGACATAGATGCGGGTGGGCACCAGCAGGGCCTCGGCCACGCTCTTGCCGCCCAGCTCTTCGCGAGCCTCGTACAGGGAGGCAGGGTTGCTGTCGATGTTGAACACCTTGCGGCACAGGGAGAAGCCGTTGGAGTGGATGCCGGTGGAACCCAGAGCGATGACCACGTCGCCGGCCTTCATATTCTTGTTGTCCAGGATCTTCTTCTTATCTACGATGCCCACGGCAAAGCCGGCCAGGTCATAGTCCTCGGCGGGCATGAGGCCGGGATGCTCGGCGGTCTCGCCGCCGATAAGAGCGCAGCCGGACTGGACACAGCCTTCGGCAACGCCGCTGACGATGGCGGCCACCTTCTCGGGGATGTTCTTGCCGATGGCCACATAGTCCAGGAAGAACAGGGGCTTGGCGCCGCAGCAGATGATGTCATTGACGCACATGGCCACGGCGTCGATGCCGATGGTGTCGTGCTTGTCCATCAGGATAGCCAGCTTGACCTTGGTGCCGCAGCCGTCGGTACCGGAGACCAGAACGGGCTCCTCCATACCGGTGATGTCGGGGGCAAACAGACCGCCGAAACCGCCCACGTCGGAGCAGACGCCGGGGATCATGGTGCGGGCCACGAAGGGCTTCATCAGCTTGACGCCTTCGTAACCGGCGGTGATGTCTACGCCGGCCTTGGCGTAGCTTTCAGACTTGGAAAGACTCATAATCGGGTTCCTCCATTTATATTTTTTCGTGATTTATTTCTTTCAATTAACCCTTGCCGTTCCAGCAATAAGTGCACAGCTTGCAGGGCTCCAGGCCGATGGCCTTGATGGTGCCCTCCAGGGTCTGGAACTCCAGAGAGGTGAAGTTGAACTTGTCGGCGATGGCCTTGCGCATAGCCTTGCCGCGCTCGGTGGTGCCGTCGGCGTATTCCTCCAGATGCTTGAGGCCCTCTTCACCCTCCAGCTCCACGATGGTGCGGCGGGAGATCAGCTCCATGTCGGACACCGAACGGGAAAAGTTCAGGTACTTGCAGCCGTACATGATGGGCGGGCAGGCGGAACGCATATGCACCGTCTTGGCGCCGTTCTCATACAGAAAGTCGACGGTTTCCTGCAGCTGGGTGCCGCGGACGATGGAGTCATCCACGAAGAGCAGATCCTTGTCCTGGATCAGATCGTGCACGGCGATCTGCTTCATCTTGGCCACCTTCTGCCGGTCGGACTGCTTGGAGGGGGTGAAGGAACGGGACCAGGTGGGGGTGTACTTGATATAGGGACGGGCGAAGGGAACATGGCAGTTGTTGGCATAGCCGATGGCGTGGGGGGTGCCGGAATCGGGCACGCCGCTGACATAGTCCACGTTGTCGGTGAAGCCGCGCTTGCGGTCGTTCTCGGCCAGGATCTCGCCGTTGCGGCAGCGCATGACTTCCACGTTGACGCCCTCATAGGTGGCGGTGGGATAGCCGAAATAGGTCCACAGGAAGGCGCACACCTTCATTTCGGTGCCGGGAGCCTTCAGCTGGGTGATGCCTTCGGTGGTGATCTCCACGATCTCGCCGGGGCCCAGCTCCTTGCACAGCTCGTAGCCTTGCTTCTGGTAAGCGAAGGACTCGAAGGACACGCAGTAGCTTTCCTCGCCCTTGGCAACCAGCACGGGGATGCGGCCCAGTCGGTCACGGGCGGCGATGAGGTTGCCGTTATCCCGGAGAATGAGGATGGAACAGGTGCCCTCGATGGCGTTTTGGGCGAAAGCGATGCCCTCCACGAAGGAGCTCTTCTGGTTGATCATGGCCGCCACCAGCTCGGTGGTGTTGACCTTGCCGCCGGTCATGGCGTCAAAGTGACCGCCGCTGAAGGTGAGGAACTGGTCGATGAGCTGTTCCATGTTGTTGATGATGCCGATGATGGAGATGGCGTAGGTGCCCAGGTTGGAGCGGATCAGCAGAGGCTGGGGATCGGTGTCGCTGATGCAGCCGATGGCGGAAGTGCCCTCCATATCTTTGAACACGTGTTCAAACTTGGTGCGGAAGGGGGCGTTTTCGATGTTGTGGATCTCCCGCTGGAGGCCGACGCGGGGGCTGTATGCGGCCATGCCGCCCCGGCGGGTGCCCAGATGGGAGTGATAGTCGGTACCGAAGAACGTATCAGAGATCGCGTCGTGCTTGCTGACGACGCCGAAGAAACCACCCATAATGTCCTCCCTTTATTTGGTGCTGTACTGTTCGGAAATCTTCTTGTCCTTGGCCAGGACCTTTTCGCTGTTCTCGCGGCGGAAGGTCTCCAGCTTTTCGGCCAGACCTTCGTCGGTGACGGCCAGGATCTGGATGGCCAGCAGGGCGGCGTTGGCGGCGCCGTCAATGGCAACGGTAGCCACGGGCATACCGGAGGGCATCTGCACGGTAGCCAGCAGGGCATCCAGACCGTCCAGGGTGCTGGACTTCACGGGGATGCCGATCACGGGCAGGGTCGTGCCGGCGGCCATGGTACCGGCCAGATGGGCGGCCTTGCCGGCGGCGGCGATGATGGCGCCGAAGCCGTTGGCACGGGCGTTGCGGGCAAACTCGGCGGCTTCCACAGGGGTGCGGTGGGCAGAAAGCACGCGGACTTCGCAGGGGACTTCAAACTGGTTCAAGGTCTTGATGGCGCTCTCCAGAACGGGGAGATCGCTGTCGCTTCCCATGACGATGGCAACTTTTTTCATGCAGGCCTCCTAAATATGATAATTTCGTGAAAACACAAGCAAAAAGGGCAATCCTATCCCTTGGTAGGAACAGGACTGCCCAGACGGTCGACAAGTTACAACCACTCCCGCTCCCTTGTGGTAAACCACACAATCCGTCAGTTACAGAAGTGCGTATAAAATTATGTATTCAATATATCACGAAACCCCATAAAAAGCAACCGCCATGTTCCACAAAAGCGAAAAAAGGACTGCGGATTTTCGACGGGGTTTTCGAAAAAATGGACAAATGAAAAGGCGGGAAAAGACCCTTTTCCGTCAGGCCTCCGCCAGCGTGCGGCGGACGTGCTCCACGAACAGACGGGCCGCGCCCGACAGCCGTGCGCCCTTGGCGGTGGCGATGCCGATGTCCCGGTACTGGTGCACGTCAAAGGGCTTCCACGACACCCGGTACCGGTCGGCTCGGGCGCCCAGCGAGTGCATGATGCTGACCCCCAGACCGCTTTCCACCATGGACAGAATGGTGTGGTCCGAGCTGACCTGATACATGGGTTTGGGGCGGACGGGCAGGGCGTCCAGAAACCGCCCGATCTCATAGTCGGCATCCTCCTTGAGGGCGATGAGCCGCTCTTCCCGCAGCTGTTCCACCGGGAACACCGCCGAGCCCGTCAGCGGGTGGTTCAGCGGCAGCACCGCCATCAGCATATCCCGCTGGAGAAACACGCTGTCCAGGTCGGTGACGGTGGGCAGGCTGACAAAGCCGCAGTCCACCTTTCCGGTGCGGATCCACTCCTCGATCTCGGCGTAGCGCTCGCTGTTCATCAGGTCGAACTCGATGCCGGGATACTGCTGCTGAAAGCCGGTGAGCAGCATGGGCACCCACTGGTCGGACACGCTGGTGAAGGTGCCCACCCGCACCAGACCGGTGTGCAGACCGTGCAGCTCGCCCACGGTGTATTCCAGCAGGGAGCAGTCGGAAACGATGGCCCGCAGATGGGGCAGCAGCTGCTGTCCCGCGGCGGTGGGCTCCAGTCCGCCCCGGCCCCGGTGGAGCAGGGGCATGCCCCATTCCTGCTCCAGATCGGCGATCATACGGCTCACCGCCGACTGGGTGTAGCCCATGCGGGCGGCGGCCTTGCTGATACTGCCCAGTTCCACGGCATGGAGCAGGGCGGCGTATTTCTGCAGACTCATAGGCACCTCCGTTGCATTCCAAAACGGAATGCATAATATAAAAAACATTCGCTTGCGTAATAGTTTCCGCTATTATATAATAAACTTGTTAGAAATACAAATTTAATTTCAGGAGGCTTTTTGCTATGGAAAACGTAAAAGTCATTATCTGGGGTCTGGGCGCCATGGGCGGCGGTATCGCCGACATGCTGCTGAACAAGAAGGGCGTTGACATCGTCGGCGTCGTGGACTGGGAAGCCAAGATCGGCAAGTCCATGTACGACTTCATCAAGACGCCCAAGGGTGACCGCGAAGACGTCATCATCGGCGCTGCCGAAGACGTCATCAAGCCCGGCGCCGCCGACATCGTCATGGTGTGCACCGACTCCTTTACCAAGAACGTGTTCCCCAAGATCAAGTTCATCGTGGAGCGCGGCATCAACGTCATCACCTCTGCCGAGGAGATGTCCTATCCCAAGGCACAGAACCCCGAATTGGCCGCCGAAATGGACCGTCTGGCCAAGGAAAACGGCGTGTCCATCCTGGGCACCGGCATCAACCCCGGCCACATCATGGACCTGCTGGTCCTGGTCTGGACCGGCTGCATGATCGACGTGGAGCACATCACCTCCCGCCGTGTCAACTCCCTGTCCCCCTTCGGCCCCACCGTTATGGCCGAGCAGGGCATCGGTATGGAAGTCGCCGACTTCATGGCCAAGAAGGCCTCCGGCGAGATGGCCGGCCACGTTGGCTTCGCCGAGTCCGTGGGCATGATGGCCGAGGGCCTGGGTCTGTCCATTGACAGCTTCACCCAGGATATGGATCCCATCGTCACCGACGTGGACCGCAAGAGCCCCTACGGCTTCGCCAAGGCCGGCCAGGTGGCCGGTGTCTCCATGACCGCCAGCGCTTCCATCGGCGGCAAGGAGATCATCTACATGGATCATCCCCAGCAGATCGAGCCCGATCAGGTGGGCATCCAGACCGGTGACTATGTCATCATCAAGGGTACCCCCGACGTGAACATGGTCAACTCTCCCGAGATCGAGGGCGGCAAGGGCACCATCGCCATGTGCGCCAACATGATCCCCCAGGTCATCAACGCCGAGCCCGGTCTGCACACCATGCTGACCCTGCCCGTGCCCCGCGCCATTCTGGGCGATATGCGTGACCGCATCAACCCCGACAAGAAGCTGGTCAAGTAAGGAGTATCACACATGAAAAGACAGGACGATTTCGAGAGCCGCCGCGCCCACCTCAAGGGCATGAGCGACGAAGAACTGAAGAATTATTTCTGGCAGCTGGCACAGCAGGTGGTGGATCCCCTGCTGGAGCTGGGCTATAAGAACACCAGCCCCGCCATCGAGCGTTCCGTGCTGCTGCGCATGGGCTTCTCCTCTCTGGAGGCCAAGCCCATGGTGGAGCAGGCCATCGCCCACAATCTGATCTCTCACGGCGTGGGCAACGTGGTCTACCGTCTGGCAAAGGCCACCGGTATGTCCATCCGTGACGCCGGCGTTGCCCTGTCCCGCGGCGAGCTGTGGGATCAGGCCGAAAAGCTGTTTTAAGGAGGGGAAGAGAAATGTCTGACTACAAGCTGAACATGAACGAGCGCATCGACGTGGAAGAGATCCTGAAGGATCTGGAGCATTATCATCCCCGCCGCCGCGGCTGGACCTGGCGCCAGCCCGCCCCCGCTGCCCAGCTGCAGCAGGGCCCCTTCCGGTACCGTGACATCTCCGCCAATATGGAAGGCGAGAGCGTCGGCCTGATGACCGCCCACTACTTTGACAACATCGATCCCCAGCCCATGCCCACCATCACCACCGAGATCGCCTCCGGCCGTTTCGAGGATGATATCCGCCGTATGCGCATGGCTGCTCACCACGGCGCCGACCACATCATGGTCATCCGCACCGCCGGTCAGTCCCACTTTGACGGCCTCATCGAGGGTACTCCCCAGGGTATCGGCGGCGTGCCCATCACCCGCAAGCAGGTCCGTGCCCAGCGCAAGGCCCTGGACATGATCGAGGATGAGGTTGGCCGTCCCATCAACTACCACTCCTATGTTTCCGGCGTTGCCGGTCCCGACGTTGCCGTCATGTTCGCCGAGGAAGGCGTCAACGGCTGCCACCAGGACCCCCAGTACAACGTCATTTACCGCAATGTCAACATGGTCCGCTCCTTCGTTGACGCCTGCGAATCCAAGAAGATCATCGCCTGGGCCGACATGGCACAGATCGACGGCGCCCACAACGCCAACGCCACCGCCCGTGAAGCATGGAAGGTCATGCCCGAGCTGATGGTGCAGCACGCCATCAACGCCGCCTTCTCCGCCAGCGTTGGCATCAAGAAAAAGCAGATCTGCCTGTCCACCGTGCCTCCCACGGCCACTCCCGCTCCCTGCGTGTTCATGGATCTGCCCTACGCCGTGGCCCTCCGTGACCTGTTCACCGAGTACCGTATGCGCGCCCAGATGAACACCAAGTACGTGGAGTCCTCCACCCGTGACGCGACGGTCACCCACGTGCTGAATATGCTGATCTCCAAGCTGACCTCTGCCGACATCCAGTCCACCATCACCCCCGACGAGGGCCGCAACGTGCCCTGGCACATCTACAACATCGAGGCCTGTGACACCGCCAAGCAGACCCTGGTAGGGTTAGACGGCCTGATGGATATGGTGGAACTGAAGAAGGATGGCCCCCTGCGCGAGACCGCTCGCGAGCTGAAGGAGCGCGCCGTTCTGTTCTTCGAAGAGATCCTGGCCGCCGGCGGCTACTTCAACGCCGTGGAGCAGGGCTTCTTCGTGGACTCCGGCATCTATCCCGAGCGCAACGGCGACGGTATCTGCCGTGAGATCGCCGGCGGCGTTGGCGCCGGTACCGTCTTTGAGCGTGCCGAGGACTACATGGCTCCCGTCACCGCCCACTACGGCTACAACAACGTGGCACAGTACGACGAGTCTGCCGTCAACGATCCTTCCAAGCTGATCGGCGGCTGTACCTTCGAGGATGCCGACAAGATCATCTACATCGACGAGCTGGACGAAGAAGACAACGTCAACGTCCGTATGGCCGAGACCGCCCAGTACCGCGGCAAGAACTGCAAGACCCTCAAGCCCGAGATGGAGTGGCTGGCTGACGGCATCGTCATGATCAATATGTTCTTCCCCACTTCCAAGCGCATTGCCGAGGCCGCCGCCATCGAGGTGGGCCGCCGCATGGGCCTGCAGGAAGTGGAAGTCATCAGCCGTGAGATCATGCAGGAGTCCGAGGGCACCCGCGTGGAGATCAAGGGCCGTGTGGACTTTGATCTGGATATCGACCATCTGGTCATCCCCGAGGAACCTCACATGCTCACCGACGCCGAGATCCGTGCCGACATCGAGCGCAAGCCCATGACCGTTGTCTGCGGCACCGTGGGCAGCGACGAGCACTCCGTCGGTCTGCGTGAGATCATCGACATCAAGCACGGCGGTATCGAAAAGTACGGCATCAAGGTCCACTATCTGGGCACCTCCGTTCCCGTGGAAAAGCTGGTCAACGCCGCCATCGAGCTGGATGCCGACGCCATTCTGGCCTCTACCATCATCAGCCACGATGATATCCACTACAAGAACATCGCCAACATCGACCGTCTGGCCAAGGAAATGGGCGTCCGTGACCGCCTGATGTTCCTGGTGGGCGGCACCCAGATCACGCCCGAGATCGCCGTTCAGATGGGCGCCGATGCCGGTTTCGGCCGCGGCACCAAGGGCATCCACGACGCCACCTTCCTGGTGGAGCGCCGCCGCGAACTGGAAGCCGCCGGCAAGTGGCCCCGATAACCCAAACGTTTGGATCCCCCGCCGGTTTTCGGCGGGGGATTTCCCAAAGAAAGGAACCTTTCTATGAAAGTTGACGTTTTGGTGGCGGAGATCGGCTCCACCACCACCGTTGTAAACGCCTTCCATCGGCTGGGCGAAAAAACGCCCCTCTTTTTGGGTCAGGGACAGGCTCCCACCTCGGTGCTGCAGGGCGACGTCTGCGTGGGCCTGCAGGGCGCTGTGGACGACCTGTGCCGCCGGCAGGGTTGGGACGACATCCGGTACGACGCCATGCTGGCCACCTCTTCGGCGGCGGGCGGCCTGCGGATGACCGTCCACGGCCTGGTCTACGATATGACCGTCCGTGCCGCCCGGGAGGCCGCTTTGGGCGCCGGTGCCAACCTGCATCAGGTCACTGCCGGCATCCTGCAGGAGGAAGATCTGGAAGATCTGCAGGACGTGAATCCCAACCTCATCCTCATCGCCGGCGGTACCGACTACGGCGAGCGCCGCACCGCTCTGGAAAACGCCAAGCTCATCCGTGGGCTGAACCTCAACGTGCCGGTGATCTACGCCGGCAATATCCAGAATCAGACCCGGGTGCAGAAGATCTTCGAGGACGCCCCCGCCGAGCTGTACGTGGTGGAAAACGTCTATCCCCGGCTGGACGACCTCAACATCGAGCCGGCCCGACGGGTCATCCACGATGTGTTTGAAAAGCACATCATCCACGCCCCCGGTATGGAGCGGGTGCGCACCATGGTCAACGGCACCATCATTCCCACTCCCGGCGCCGTGATGGAGTGCGCCCGGCTGCTGTACGAGCAGGTGGGCGATCTGGTGGTGCTGGATGTGGGCGGCGCCACCACCGACATCCATTCGGTCACCGAGGGCAGCGAGGAGATCGCCTCCATCCAGCTGTCTCCCGAACCCATGGCCAAGCGCACGGTGGAGGGCGATCTGGGCGTTTTCGTCAACGCGCGCAGCATGGCCAAACAGATCGGTATGTACAATCTGGAAAAGGAGATCGGCCAGGATCCCGCGCCCATCTTCGAACACTATAAGGCCATCCCCGACACCCCCGAACAGTTCAAACTCACCGAGGCCCTGGCCTGGCACGCCGCTTCCGACGCCCTGGAGCGCCACTGCGGCCGTTTTCGCCATACCTACGGCTCCACCGGGCGGCAGACCTTTGCCGAGGGCAAGGACCTCACCAACGTGAAATATCTGGTGGCCACCGGCGGCGCCCTGACCCGGCTGCCCGGCCGCAAGGCCATCATGGAGCGCCTGTGCCATATCAACGACGGCGGCAAGCTGCTGTTCCCCAAGGCGCAGAACCTCAAACTGCTGGAAGACAAGAATTATTATATGGCCTCTCTGGGCGTGCTGTCCCGGTACAACAAGGAGGCCGCCGTCGCCCTGCTGAAGCAGGACATGGAGGTGGAATAAATGCGCCCCACGCTGTGCATCGACCTGCAAAAGTTCCGTCATAACGGCCGGAAGCTGTGCGAGATGGCGGCCAAAGCCGGTCTGACCGACATCGCCTTCGTCACCAAATCCTTCTGCGCCCTGCCCGAAATGGTGAAGGCGCTGGAGGGTCTGCCCAATCCTTATCTGGCCGACTCCCGTATCGAAAATCTGGCGGCCTATCCCGAAACGGCCAAGCAGAAGATCCTGCTGCGCCTGCCCATGCTGTCCCAGTGCGAAAAGGTGGTCAGGCACGCCGATATCAGCTTTTGCTCCGAGCCGGAGATCCTCACGGCGCTGGACCGGGAGGCCGGCCGGCAGGGCAAGGAGCACAAGGTGGTGCTCATGGTGGATATGGGCGACCTGCGGGAGGGCGTGTTCTTCCGGGACGAGGAGGGCATCCTCGCCCTTGGCCGACAGGCGCTGGAGGCGGAAAATCTGCTGTTCCACGGCATGGCCTTCAACGTCACCTGCTACGGCTCGGTGATCCCCACCCAGCAGACGCTGGAGGATTTCCGCGCCATCGTGGAACGGGTGGAGGCCGCCATCGGCCGCAAGCTGGACTTTGTGTCCTGCGGCAACTCCAGCTCGGTCTACCTGCTGGATAAGGCCGACTTCACCGGCTACAACAACCTGCGCCTGGGCGAAAGCCTGCTGCTGGGCCGGGAGACCGCTTACTGCCACGATCTGCCCGACCTGTATCAGGATGTGCTGACCATGGAGGCCGAGGTGGTGGAGGTGCGGCAGAAGCCCTCCTATCCCATCGGCAAGATCGGCGTCAACGCCTTTGGCCAGACGGTGGAGTACATCGACCGTGGCGACCGACTGCGGGCCATCGCAGCCGTAGGTCAGCAGGATGCCGACTATGCCGGCTTCACCCCGGTGGACGCCGGTGTGGAGGTGGTAGGCGCCTCTTCCGACCATCTGCTGCTGGACGTCACCGACCATCCCGTCAAGGTGGGCGACATCCTGCGCTTCCGGGTGGATTATTCCGCCGCCCTGCGGGCCTTCACCAGCCCCTACGTGAAGAAAGTGTGCAAATAAACAAAAAAGAACCGCCCTCGGTTGAGGGCGGTTTTCTTGTATTCCTGTTACAGGCCCAGACCTGCGGCGATCTTGGTGATGAAGTCCTGGGCGTTGGCCACGATGCCGCGGGCGGAAAGGCTGCCGCGGTCGGCCAGCTTGTTGGCGGAGAAGTCAGAGGTATCCACGCTGTAGAAGTACACCGGGCGGACGGTGCCGTCGGGCATCACGTGGTAGGAGGGAGTCAGGTTTCCGGTGGCGATGGTGTGCAGGGTGGTGGCCATGCCGATGACGGTGGTGGCCTTCTCCACGTGGGAGCGCATATCGTCCTGACCGGCGTACACGTCGAAATAAACCTCGGGCAGAGGTCCGTCGTCACGGACGGAGCCTACCAGAACGAAGGGCACGCCCATTTCCACGCAGCTGGCCATGATGCCGTCGTTCAGCTTTTCGGCCTCCAGGAAAGCGGGGATGGAACCGTAATAGCGCACCTTGTTGATGGTGTCCAGATGGTTGTAGTGGCCGTTGTACTGGGTCTTCTGGGTGGTGATGTCGGCGCCCAGAGCGGTATGGAGGTAAGCGCCCTCCAGGTCGTGGGTGGCCAGCGCGTTGCCGCCAAAGACCGCCTGCACGTAACCGGCCTTCACGATCTTGGAAAAGGCCTCCCGGGCCATGTCGTCAAAGGTAAAGGCAGGGCCCATGACCCACACGCAGTAGCCGCCGTTGGCCTTTTCATGCTGCAGCAGCTCCACGATCTCCCGATAGTCACGGGAAAAGCCGGTCTCACGGGTGCGGCCCTTGCGGAAGGCGAAGGACAGGTCAGCGGCCTCTTTGCTGGCAAAGGGGTTGCCGTTGACGAAAATGCCCTGGCTGCCGTCCTCGGTACGGCCCTGGATCACCAGATCGCCCTGCTTCAGGTGGCGGAACTCCACGATGTCGATGCGGCCGCATTCCCGAACCACGGGGACGCAGTCCATACGGACACGGTCAGCCAGCACCCACTGGCCGTCGATCTTGAAATAGACCGGGTCGATGCCGGTGGAGTGGAAGCCGTCGGGGGCAACACCGTCACGGGGCGCGGGGGACATGGCGGCGTTGGGGGCGTTCACGAACTGGGGCTGGGTGAAATCGGGCGCCTGATAGGCGGGCAGCTGGAAGGACATAAGACAGGACTCCTTTGGAACGGTCATAATAGTAACATTTTAGCACGATATTTCAAAAAAGTACAGCATTAATCGGTAAAACCGGAGAAAATCTTAAGATTGTATAAAAAGGTTTCCTTTTGGTGCGGAATGTGGTATAATACATCAAATTCTTGTTGTATTTTGTGGGAACGGAAAGAAGGGTACCCATGGAAAACCGAAACTTTCACACCTCTCTGCTGGGAGGTTTTCGAAAAAAAGATGTCGTCACCTTCCTGGCCGAGGAGAAATCCCGGCAGGACGCCGCCCTGGAAGATCTGCGCCAGCAGATGGAGGAGGCCGAAGGCCAGCTGCAGCGGCTGATGAACGAGCGTGACCTTGCGCTGGAACAGGTACAGGCTCTGCGCATCGAGCAGTCCGAACTGCGGCAGCAGCTGGAGGCCGCCTTCCGGGAGCAGGAGTCGCTGGAAGAGCGCCTGAACGAGGCCGCCCTGCGGGAGCAGGCCATGGCCTCCCAGAGCGCCCTGTCCCAGGCCGAAGTGATGCAGCTCACCGACGAAAACGAGCGTCTGCAGGCCCGGGTGGAGGAGTTGGAGGCCCGGCCCGAACCCACCCCTGCCGTGGATCCCGCCGAGCTGGCTGCCCTGCGGGAGCAGCTGGACACCGAGCGACAGCGTGCCGGGGAACTGGCCGAACTGGTGGAGCTGCTGCGGCAGCAGCCCCAGAGCCGGAGCGGTTCCGGCGAGCGCATGGATCAGCTGTGGTCCCTGTGCGGCAAAATGGAGCGCACCCTGGGCCAGATGGAGCGTATGCTGGATGGCCCCTATCGCATGACCTGCTACCCCGAACCGCCCGCCGAGCGCTGCCCGGCGGAACCTCCCGTGCAGGAGCCGGTGGTCATCCCTTGTGAAGAACCCGTGACAGAAACGCAGACCCCCTCGGTAAAGACCTTGCTGCAGCGCATCCGAAAGCGCTGAAATAAAGAGAAGGAGTCGGCGACAAAGGCTCGCCCTGTGACTGTTATGTTCCAGAAACGAAAAGGTGCCCGTTATATCAAGACCCTGACGCCTATGGAGCGTCTCATGCCTCACGTGATGCCCAAGCGGTCGGATTCCCAGGTGTATTTCACCGATGACATCGACTGCACCGCCATTGACGCCTATATCGCCGAAAAGAAGGCCCAGGGCATCGACATGACCTATCTGGATGTGTTCGTTGCCGCCTGCGTGCGCCTGTACGCCAAGCGTCCCGCCCTCAACCGTTTTGTCATGGGCGGCCGCATCTTCGCCAACGAAAAGATCTGGGTCTCCATGGCCCTGAAAAAATCCCTGCGGGACAACGAACCCAGCACCAGCATCAAGATCCCCTTCACCGGCCACGAAACCATTTTCGAGGTGAAGGAGAAGTTCGACGAGCAGATCAAGATCAACAAGGTTGCCGAAAACGAAAACAACACCGACAAGTTTATGGGTATCCTGCGGCACGTCCCCAACTGGGTGCTGGCGACCGTGTTCGCCCTCATCCGTGCCCTTGACAAGGTCAGCCTGCTGCCCGGCGCCCTCACCGACCTCAGTCCCTTCCACGGCGGCCTGTTCATCACCTATCTGAAGTCCCTGGGCATCCCCGGCATCTATCATCACATCTATGACCTGGGCACCATCGGCCAGTTCATCGCCGTGGGCAAGGAGCGCCTGGCGCCCGTGGTGGATCAGCACACCGGAGAGATCGTGGTGCGTAAGATCATGACCATGATGGTAGTGGCCGACGAGCGCATCTGCGACGGTTTGTACTACGCCCGTTCCATGCGCCTGCTCCGCCGCATTCTGGAGCACCCCGCCTGTCTGGAAGAACGGTTGGAAGTGGTGGAAAAAGATATTGATTAAGTCTTTTTCAAAGAAAATCGAAGAAATCAACGTGTCAAAACGCCGCGTTTTGACACGTTTTTATTTTCGGAAGTCTTTTTCTGTAAACTATTGCGTTTTTTGCGCGGAAGGCGTATGATAGAGTCGTCAATCCGTGAAAAGAGGAGTGCCACCTATGAACGAACGTTCCACCGAAGTGCTGAATAACTACGCCTCCCGTGTGTTTAACGACGGCGCCATGCGCCGCTATCTCCCCGGCGACACCTATAAACAGCTGAAAAAGATCATCGATCAGGGCCGTCCCATGGAGGATCCCGCTCTGGCCGACATCGTGGCCAACGGCCTGAAGCGCTGGGCGCTGGATCAGGGCGCTACCCACTATACCCACTGGTTCCAGCCCCTCACCGGCTCTACCGCCGAAAAGCACGACAGCTTTATCAACCCCCAGAACGACGGCACCATCATCATGAGCTTCTCCGGCAAGGAGCTGATCCGTGGTGAGGGCGACGCGTCCTCCTTCCCCAACGGCGGCCTGCGCGTCACCTTTGAGGCCCGCGGCTATACCGCCTGGGATTGTACCTCTCCTGCCTTCGTCAAGGATGATACCCTGTACATCCCCACCTGCTTCTACTCCTTCAACGGCGAAGTTCTGGACAAAAAGACCCCCCTGCTGCGCTCCATGGAAGCCATCGAGCGGCAGGCTCTCCGCATCCTGCGCCTGCTGGGCGATCAGGATGCCCGCCGCGTGCTGGCCATGACCGGCGCCGAGCAGGAATACTTCATCGTGGACAAGGCCCAGCTGGCCCAGCGCCTGGACCTGGCTCTGTGCGGCCGTACGCTGTTCGGCGCCAAGCCTGCCAAGGGTCAGGAAATGGACGACCACTACTACGGCAACATCAAGGACCGCATCATGAATTATATGCGCGCCGTGGACGATGAACTGTGGCGTCTGGGCGTGCCTGCCAAGACCGAGCATAACGAGGCCGCCCCCGCCCAGCACGAGCTGGCCCCGGTGTACGCCTCCGTCAACATCGCCACCGACCAGAACCAGCTGACCATGGAGACCCTCAAAAAGGTGGCTCTGCGGCAGGATCTGGTGTGCCTGCTCCACGAAAAGCCCTTTGCAAAGGTCAACGGCAGCGGCAAGCACAACAACTGGTCGCTGAACGTGGACGGCGTCAAGAGCCTGCTGGATCAGGGCAAGACCCCCGAGTCCAACCTGCGCTTCCTGCTGTTCCTCACCGCCGTTATCTGGGCTGTGGATGAGTACGCCGACCTGCTCCGCGTGTCGGTGGCCAGCGCCGGCAACGACCAGCGTCTGGGCGGCTACGAGGCCCCTCCCGCCATCATCTCCATCTTCCTGGGCGATCAGCTCACCGATCTGCTCACCGAGATCGAGACCGGCGGCAAGTCCACCATCCGTGAGGGCGGCAACCTCAAGCTGGGCGTCACCACTCTGCCCAACCTGCCCAAGGATACCTCCGACCGTAACCGTACCTCTCCCTTCGCCTTCACCGGCAAGAAGTTCGAGTTCCGTATGGTGGGCTCCTCCATGTCCATCGCCGACTGCAACGTGATGATCAACACCATCGTGGCCGAGACCCTCTCCCGTATGGCCGACCGCCTGGAAAAGGCCGAGGACATCAACGAGGAGTGCCGCATGATCATCCGTGACATCATGCGTGACCACAAGCGCGTCATTTTCAACGGCAACAACTACTCCGAAGAGTGGCGTCAGGAGGCTGCCGCCCGTGGCCTGCCCGACATCTCCAACGCCGTGGACGCCGCCAAGGCCCTGATCTCCCGCAAGAACGTGGAGCTGTTCCGGCGCCACGCCGTCTTCAGCGAAAAGGAGCTGGAGTCCCGTTACGAGATCCATCTGGAAAGCTACGCCAAGACGGTGAACATCGAAGCCAACACCATGGTGGAGATGACCCGCCGGCAGATCATTCCCGCCGTGGTCAAGTACGCCAAGTTCCTGTCCGAAACTCTGGTGAGCCTCAAGGACACCGGCCTTGCCGTGGACGTGACTCTGGAGGCCGGCCTGCTGAAGGACGTTTCCGCCGCTTCCGCCGCTCTGCGCACCGCCCTGAGCAAGCTGGAAAAGACCCTGGAGAAGGCCGGCGAAGTCAAGGGCGCCTGGGATCGCGCCGTTTACTACCGGGACAAGATCCTGCCTGCCATGGAGGCTCTCCGCGCCCCTGCCGACACGCTGGAAGTGCTGCTGGGCAAGGATTTCTGGCCCATGCCCACCTATACCGATTTGATGTTCGGCATTCTGTAAAAACCAAGAGCCTTCTCGAAGGAGAAGGCTCTTTTTTATGAAAAATTCACAACTTGTACCATTGCTGTATAAAGATTTCCGTGATACAATGATAAAAAAGCACCCAACATATGGTTTTCGATAAAAAGGGGGAACGTTCCATGAAACTGACTTTCTTCGGCGCGGCCCGTGCCGTCACCGGCAGCTGCCACTGCATCGACGCCTGCGGCAAACGCATCCTGGTGGACTGCGGCCTGCAGCAGGGCGGAGATGAGATCGACGAAAACAAACTGCCCTTCCACCCCGGCGAGGTGGACTATGTCTTTGCCACCCATGCCCATATCGACCATACCGGCAGAATGCCCCTGCTGTACAAGCTGGGCTACACCGGCCCCATCCATACCACCCGCCTCACCGCCCAGCTGATGAACATCATGCTGATGGACAGCGCCCACATTCAGGAAAGCGACGCCATGTACGCCAACCAGAAGGGCAAGCGTGCCGGCCGCCCCGTGGTGGAGCCGCTGTATACCACCGAGGATGCCCAGGTCGCCCTGAACAGCATGGAGATCCACGACTATGACCAGACCTTCGAGGTCTGCCCCGGCATCACCGCCCGGTTCGTGGACGCCGGCCACCTGCTTGGCTCCTCCTTTGTGGAGTTTGTCATCACCGAGGACGGCGAGACCCGAAAGATCGTGTTCTCCGGCGACATCGGCAACAGCCAGCAGCCCATCATCCGTGATCCCGCCTATCTTTGCGAGGCTGACTACGTCATCACCGAAAGTACCTACGGCGACCGGGAACACCGGGAGGGCGAAGGCGAATACACCGAGGATCTGGCAAGGATCCTGGACGGCACCTTTGCCAAGGGCGGCAACGTGATCATCCCCGCTTTTGCCGTGGGCCGTACCCAGGAACTGCTGTATTTCATCCGTGAGATCAAGCAGAAGGGCCTGGTCACCTCTGTGCCCAACTTCCCCGTGTATGTGGACAGCCCGCTGGCCAAGGCGGCTACCACCATCTTCGCCGGCGACCTCACCGGCTATATCGACGAGGAGGCCAAACATCTGGTGGAGGACGGCGTCCGTATGCTGACCTTTGACGACCTGCACCTCACCGAATCCAGCGAGGATTCCAAGGCACTCAACGCCGATAAAATGCCCAAGGTCATCATCTCCGCCAGCGGTATGTGCGACGCCGGACGTATCCGCCACCACCTGAAGCACAACCTGTGGCGCCCCGAGTGCACCGTGGTCTTTGTTGGCTATCAGTCGGAGGGCAGCCTTGGCCGCCGTCTGCTGAACGGTGATCCCGAGGTCAAACTCTTCGGCGAGACCATCGCCGTCAAGGCGCAGATCGTCAACTTCCCCGGCCTGTCCTCCCACGCCGGCCTCACCGGCCTGCTCAACTGGATCCAGGCCTTCTCGCCCAAGCCCAAGCAGGTCTTCGTGGTCCACGGCGACGCCGATGTGGTGCCCCAATACGTGGATCGGCTGGATAAGCTGGGCTTCGCCGTTCACGGCCCCGAGCTGATGGAGGAATACGACCTTATCGCCAACCGCATGATCAAGGCAGGTCACACCCCCGTCAAGAAGAAGATCCAGCAGGAGCAGGGTGTCACCGCCCAGTTCAAGGAACTGCAGCGGCAGGGTCAGGCACTGCTGGAGGCCATCGCCCACAACAAGGGCGGCACCAACAAGGATCTCCAGGGCTTCGCCGCCGAGCTGGAAGCCCTCATCAAAAAGTGGGATCGATAAGCAAAAAAGAAAAGCACCCCGGTTGGGGTGCTTTTTTCTTTTGTTACTTCGCCTGTGCTTCGCAGTAGATGCAGCGGTAAACGCCGGCTTCGGGCTCGGTGAGCACGAACACGTGGTCCAGCTCCTGCTCGGTGGAGGTGATGCAGCGGGGATTCTGGCACTTCACCACGTTCACCAGCTTCTGGGGAGTCTGCAGAGCCTTTTTCTCCACCAGAACGCCATCCTTGATGATGTTGATGGTGGCTTTGGGATCCACATAAGCGATGACGTTGATGTCCACGGGGAAATCGCCGTTGATCTTGATGATGTCCTTGCGGCCCATCTTGCCGCTGACGGCGTTTCGGATGAGGGCGACTTCGCACTCGGCCTTTTCCAGACCCAGCAGATCGTACAGCTCGGTGCTGCGGCCGGCGGTGATGTGGTCGATGACCATGCCGTTTTTGATAGAACCGATGATCATGCTTTCACCTCCAGCAGCATCATGATGAGGGCCATACGCATGTACTTGCCGTACAGCACCTGCTTGAAGTAGCAGGCGCGGGGATCGTCATCGATGGCCACCGAGATCTCGTTGACACGGGGCAGGGGATGCATGACGATCATGTCCTCACGGGCGTTCTTCATCTTCTCGGGATCCAGGATGTAGCTGTCCTTCAGACGGAGGTAATCTTCCTCGTTGAAGAAGCGCTCACGCTGGACACGGGTCATGTACAGGGCATCCAGCTGGGGCATGGCGCCCTCCAGATTGGTGGTCTGGGTATAGGGAATGTCATACTTCTGCAGAACGTCCTTCTTGATGTAGGAGGGCAGCTGCAGCTCCTTGGGAGAGATGAGCACCACCTTGATGCCGGTGTAGCGGGCCAGGGCGGCGATGAGGGAGTGGACGGTGCGGCCGAACTTCAGGTCGCCGCAGAAACCCACCGTCAGGTTGTCCAGACGGCCCTTTTCCCGGTACAGGGTCAGCAGGTCGGCCAGGGTCTGGGTGGGGTGGTTATGACCGCCGTCACCGGCGTTGATGACGGGGATGGAAGCGTTCATGGCCGCCACCAGGGGAGCGCCCTCCTTGGGGTGACGCATGGCGATGATGTCGGCGTAGCAGCTGATGGTCTTGGCGGTGTCGGCAACGCTCTCGCCCTTGGCGGCGGAGGAGCTGCTGGCGGAAGAGAAGCCGATGACCTGGCCGCCCAGCTCGTACATGGCCGCCTCAAAGGACAGACGGGTACGGGTGGAAGGCTCAAAGAACAGGGTCGCCAGCTTTTTGCGGTCGCACACGTGGGCGAACCGGTCGGGATCGGCGATGATCTCGTTAGCCGTGTCGATCAGACCCTGGATCTCTTCGACCGACAGGTCGGTGATACTGAACAGGCTTCTCATGCTTTTGCACCGTTTACAGCCAGATAGGCCTTGATGCGGGCAACGTTTTCGGCGTTGTTTTCGTCCTCTTCCAAATATTCGATGATATCGTATACATCAACGACAGAGTAAACAGGGAAACCAAATGTGTCGGTGATCTCTGCCATAGCGGACTTCTCGGTCTGACCCTTTTCCTTTCTGTCTACCATAACGAAGACAGCGGCGACACTCACGCCTTCCAGCGAGGACAGCTTGCCCATGCTTTCGCGGATCGCGGTACCTGCGGTGATAACGTCTTCGGTGATGACAACTTCCTCACCGGCCTTGGGGGTATAGCCGACAAACATACCGCCCTCGCCGTGGTCCTTGACTTCCTTGCGGTCAAAGAAGAACGGAACATCCAGACCTTCCTTGGACAGTGCGACGGATGCGGAGACTGCAATAGAAATACCCTTGTATGCCGGGCCAAAGAGAACGCATCTCTTCTTGCCAACCTTTTCGAGGTAGCTCTTTGCATAGAATTCGCCGAGCTTTGCGATCTGATCGCCGGTCTTGATGTCGCCTGCATTGATAAAGTACGGAATCTTACGTCCGCTCTTTGCGGTAAAATCGCCGAACTTCAGAACGCCGGCACCTTCCAGAAACTGAATAAACTCTCTCTTGTACTGTTCCATTTTTATATCTCCTTTTATTGAATCATAAGTGCTTTGAAGTATCTATTGATCTGATGTTAACTCCCTCCGTCACGCTGAAAGCGTGCCACCTCCCTCGGAGAGGGAG
>JAFYPP010000103.1 GCA_017559995.1 Clostridia bacterium
CCGAACAGCTGAACGGCGCGACGGGTCACATCGGAAGCGGACTCTGCTGCGTACAGCTTAGCCATGGCAGCGTCCATGGAGTAGGGCTCATGGTTCTGCTTCTTCATGGCAGCGGCGTACACCAGATACTGAGCGGCCTGCATGCGGGTGTGCATATCGGCCAGCTGGAACTGAGTGTTCTGGAACTGGCTGATGCGCTTACCGAACTGGACGCGCTCCTTGGTGTACTTGATGGCTTCCTCAACGGCGCCTTCGCCCAGACCCAGAGCCTGAGAAGCGATACCGATACGGCCGCCGTCCAGAGTCTTCATAGCGATCTTAAAGCCGTCGCCCTTCTTGCCCAGCAGACGATCCTTGGGGATGATGCAATCCTCGAAGATCAGGTCGCAGGTGGAAGAACCGCGGATACCCATCTTCTTCTCGTGCTTGCCCTGAGAGAAGCCGGGGTCGGTGCCCTCGACGATGAAGGCAGAGATCTCCTTCATGGGACGGCCCTTCTTGTCGGTGGTCTTGCCGGTAACAGCGATGACAACGAAGACGTTGGCAACGTTACCGTTGGTGATGAAGCACTTGGAACCGTTCAGGATCCAGTTCTCGCCAGCCTCGTCCAGGACAGCGGTGGTCTGCTGGCCCTGAGCATCAGTACCAGCGCCGGGCTCGGTCAGACCGAAAGCACCGATCCACTCGCCCTTGCACAGCTTGGGCAGATACTTCATCTTCTGTTCCTCGGTACCATGCTCGAAGATGGGAGCGCAGCACAGAGAGGTGTGAGCAGAGACGATAACGGCAGTGGTGCCGCAGACCTTGGCCAGCTCTTCCACAGCCATGGCGTAAGCCAGAACGTCAGCGCCAGCGCCGCCGTACTGGGTGGGGAAGTAGATGCCCATCATGCCCAGCTTGGCCATCTTTTCGACGGTCTCCATGGGGAAGCGCTCTTCCTCATCGATCTCCTCGGCCAGGGGCTTGACTTCGGTCTCCGCAAACTCACGGTACATTTTGCGGAGCATCTCATGCTCTTTGCTCAAAACGAAATCCATAAATTACCCTCCTTGCGTTTTCACGCAATATTTAAAAAATTTTGCGAACTAAAATTATTTATTGTAGTCGTAGAAACCGACCTTGGTCTTGCGGCCCAGTTTGCCGCTGCGGACCATCTTGCGCAGCAGACCGTAAGCACGGTACTTGCTGTCGTGGGTCTCGTCATACAGAACATCCATGATGCTCAGGCAGACATCCAGACCGATCAGGTCGCCCAGCTCCAGGGGACCCATGGGATGGTTGGCGCCCAGCTTCATAGCGGTGTCGATGTCGGCGGCGGAAGCAACACCGGCCTCCAGCAGACCAACACCCTCATTGATCATGGGGATCAGGATACGGTTGACCACAAAGCCGGGAGCCTCGTTGACTTCAACGGGAGTCTTGCCCAGTTCCACGGACAGATCCTTGATCTTCTGCACCAGCTCGGCAGAGGTGTTGGCGCCGGCGATGACTTCGATCAGCTTCATGTTGGGAGCGGGGTTAAAGAAGTGCATACCCACCATCTCGTGCTTCAGGCCAAAACCGATCTCGGTGATGGACAGAGAGGAGGTGTTGGATGCGAAGACGGCTTCGGGCTTGACGATCTCGTCCAGCTCCTTCAGCAGGGTCTTCTTGGTGGCCATGTCTTCCTTGACGGTTTCCAGGATCAGATCGCAATCGGCACAAGCGGCGATTTCTTCGACCTTGATGTTGTTCAGGATGGCGTCGACGGCTTCCTGGGCCATCTTGCCCTTCTCCACGCGCTTCTGCAGACCGGCGGCCAGCTTATCCTTATGGCGCTGGGCGCTGGCGGGAGAGCTTGCGTACAGATAGGTCTCGTTACCAGCCTGAGCGAAAACCTGGGCAATACCGCTGCCCATGGTGCCTGCTCCAAATACTGCTACCTTCATTGTGAGTTCCTCCTAATCAGATTTATTTTCACATGAGATATTTCTCAGCGATTGACAAAGGGATCGGGTTTGCGCTTTTCCAAAAAGGCACCCATGGCGTTCTTCTGGTCCTCGGTCTCGAAGCAGGAGCCAAACAGCTTCTCTTCGATCTCAATGGCGCGATCCATATCCACCTGGAGGCCATCGTTGACCGCCTTTTTGGTGGCGCGCACGGCAATGGGGGCGTTGCCCGCGATGCGCGCGGCCATCTTGAGGGCTTCTTCCATCAGCTGCTCCACGGGATAGACACCCTCGACCAGACCAATGGCCAGCGCCTCAGGCGCTTTGACTTTTCTTGCGGTGTACAGCAGCTCCTTGGCACGGCCGACGCCGATGAGGCGAGCCATGCGCTGGGTGCCGCCGAAGCCGGGGGTGATGCCCAGGCCGACCTCCGGCTGACCGAACACGGCAGTGTCGGAGCACAGACGGATGTCACAGCTCATCGCCAGTTCACAGCCGCCACCCAGGGCGAAACCGCAAACGGCGGCGATGGTGGGAATGGGAAGGGTCTCCAGCTTACGGAACACATCGTTGCCCAGTTTGCCGAAGGCTTCGCCTTCAGCCTTGGTCAAGCCGCTCATCTGACCGATGTCGGCGCCGGCAACAAAGGCCTTCTGACCTTCGCCGGTGACTACCAGGCAGCGGACGGTGTCCAGATCGATGGTATCCAGCGCTTCGTTCAGTTCACGGATGACCTGATCGTTGAGCGCGTTCAGCGCGGCGGGGCGGCTGACGGTCAAAACACCGACATTGCCCTCCACAGCGAGTTTGATATACTCCATTCAGAAGACCTCCTTCATGATAAAAACAGGGGTTTATCAGGCGCAAGGGTGCCTTGCGCCTGATAACCTATCTTCATTATATCCCCACGGTGCAAGTTTGTCAAATAATAAACGATGGGTTATGAAGGTTTTTTTGCGGAATTTTCGGTTTTTTCGGGGAAATTCGCAGATTAGACGCGCTCGACGATCAGAGCCTCGCCGATACCGCCGCCGATGCACAGAGAAGCAACGCCGTACTTGCCGCCGCGGCGAGCCAGCTCGTAGCACAGGGTGACCAGGATACGAGCGCCGGAAGCGCCGATGGGATGGCCGATGGCGATAGCGCCGCCGTTGACGTTGACGTTGTCGGGAGTCAGACCCAGCTCGGCGTTAACGGCAGCAGCCTGAGCGGCAAAAGCCTCGTTCAGCTCGAACAGGTCGATATCCTTGGCCTCCAGGCCGGCCTTCTTCAGAGCCTGACGGACGGAGGGGATGGGGCCGGTGCCCATCAGAGCGGGATCGACGCCCACGGAACCGGTGGCAACGATCTTCATCATGGGCTTCAGGCCGTTGGCCTTGACGAACTCGCCGGAGGCGACGATGATGGCGGCAGCGCCGTCGTTGATACCGGAAGCGTTACCGGCGGTGACGGAACCGTCCTTCTTGAAGGCGGGCTTCAGCTTAGCCAGCTTGTCGATGGTGGTGCCGGCCTTGACGTACTCGTCGGTGTCAAAGACAATGGGATCACCCTTCTTCTGGGGGATGACAACGGGAACGATCTCATCCTTGAACTTGCCCTCGGCGATGGCGGCAGCGGCGCGGGTCTGGCTGCGCAGAGCCAGCTCGTCCTGCATCTCGCGGGTGATGCCGTACTTCTCGGCAACGTTCTCAGCGGTGATACCCATGTGATAGTTGTTGAAGGCATCCCACAGGCCATCGTTGACCATGGCGTCGACCATCTGGGTGTTGTTCATACGAGCGCCCCAACGAGCGGCGTTCATGACGTAGGGAGCAGCGGACATGTTCTCCATACCGCCGGCCACAACACACTCAGCCTCACCGGCCATGATGGTACGGTAAGCAATGGACACGCTGTGCAGACCGGAACCGCACACCTTGTTCAGGGTGGTGGCGGGAGTCTCGATGGGCAGACCAGCCTTCAGAGCGGCCTGACGGGCGGGGTTCTGGCCCAGGCCGGCCTGCAGGACGTTACCGAAGAAGACCTCATCGACCTTGGCGGCGTCAACGCCACCGCGGGTCAGGGCTTCCTTGATGGCGATAGCGCCCAGTTCAGCAGCGGGGATGCCCTTCAGGCTGCCGCCAAAGCTGCCGACAGCGGTACGGGCCATGCTTACCAGATAAACTTCTTTCATGTGAATACACTCCTTTGATTTATTTGTATGTATGATTACCCATTTAACCATTTTTCATTATATTCGTATTTTGCTACCTTTTCAACACCCAAAATGATGGTTTTTATGCTTTATTTTTCAAGAATACTGGTGAAATCGTGCCCCTCGTTAAAACGCTGACGATTTCGTATATTCAACCTGACAAACTTTGCGTTTTCCTTGTCACACGGGTCCGCGGGCAAATAAAAAAAGACAGCCGTCGGCTGTCTTTTTTCCATGCTTAAATTTCCATCTCGCCGGACAGGCTGCGCATGGCTTCGATGGTCTGGGCGAACAGATCGTCCAGCTCCCAACCAAGGTTTTCGGCACCCTGACGGATGACATCCCGACTGCAGCCGGCGGCGAACTTCTTGTCCTTGAACTTCTTTTTCAGGCTGGACACTTCCATATCGCAGACGCTCTTGCTGGGGCGCATCATGGCGGCGGCGCCGATGAGGCCGGTAAGCTCGTCCACGGCGAAGAGGATCTTCTCCATGATGTGCTCGGGCTGATACTTGGTGCCGGTCATTCCCCAGCCGTGGCTGAGGGCGGAGCGCATGACGCTTTCGTCGATATTCTCGGCGGCGAACAGTTCCTCACCCTTGACGCAGTGCTCTTCGGGATACTGCTCAAAGTCAATGTCGTGGAGCATACCCACCGTCTTCCAGAAGTCCACCCGGTCGGGATCGTGCTTGGCGGCGTACCAGCCCAGCACGCCGGACACCACACGGCCGTGGTGCAGGTGGAAGGGTTCCTGATTGTACTTCTTCAAAATTTCCAGTGCCTCTGGGGGCGCGGGGATGTAAGACATAGCGGGTTCCTCCTATTTATTTATGGTATTTGCTTCCGGACAGAATGGACAGGCCCCGGTAGACCTGTTCCAGCACCATGACCCGGGCCAGATGGTGGGGGAAGGTCATGGGCGACATGGAGAGCCGCAGGCCGGCTTCCTTTTTCAGTGTCTCATCCATGCCCCGGGAGGAGCCGATGAGGATGCACAGGCGGGACACGCCGGTGTTCTGCAGCTGCTGCAGCTTGTCGGCCAGATCTTCGGAGGACATGGTCTTGCCCTCGATGCACATGGCGATAACGTAGCTGCCGGCGGGGATGGCAGCGCGGATCTTCTCGGCCTCCTTGGCCAGAGCGCCGGGGCGGTCGGGCTCCTCGTCCAGCTGCAGGATCTCCATCCTGCACATGGTGGACAGGCGTTTTTCGTACTCCTTGCAGGCTTCCAAATAGAACTTCTCCTTCAGTTTGCCCACGCAGATCAATCGGATGTTCAGCAAATCAGTTCCTCCTCTTTGGCTCCCTTGTGCAAAGGGAGCTGTCGAGCGCAAGCAAGACTGAGGGATTGCGCTCACAGTAACACAGGCTCACCGGGCATTTCCCGGGGCGCGAGAGAAACGTCGGCCTCCACACCGGCCTCCCGCAGAGCGGCACGGACGGTATCCAGCGCCAGACGGGGCTCGTTGTTTTCGGCGCTGAGATGGGCCAGCAGCAGATGTTTGGTGCCGGTCTGGCACAGGCGCACCGCCACTTTGGCGGCGAACTTATTGGACAGGTGGCCCTGGTCGGACAGGATGCGAGCCTTCAACGGAAAGGGATAGGGGCCGTTTTTCACCATTTCGGCATCGTGGTTGCATTCCAGCAGCACGGCGCGGCTGCCCCGCATGGACTCGAAGATCTCACCGGTGACGGTACCCAGATCGGTACACACCGCCACCCGGTCACTTCCCTGCCCCAGCACGAATCCGCAGCTGCCGGGCGCGTCGTGGGAGGTGGCGAAGGTCTTTACCGGGACATCGCCCAGCCAAAAGCCCTCGCCGGGTTCAAACAGGCGCACCGGCACCCCCTGGGGCAGCCGGGGGGCGATGGCGGAGAAGGTCTCGCCGGAACACACCAGGGTGGCCCGGGTATGCTTGAGCAATACCGGCAGAGCGGCCACGTGGTCGCCGTGGCTGTGGGTGATCAGAATATGGGTCAGGTCGCTGACCGACAGGGCCAGCTGCCGCAGGCAGTCGTTGATGTACCGGGTGTTCTTGCCGGCGTCCACCAGCATCCGCTGCCGCCCGTTGACGTACAGCGAACAGTTGCCCGCGCTGCCGCTGGCAAGGGTGCAAAAATAAGTCATAGACTCCTCGTATGTAAGCAAAAAGCGGGACGGCAGCTGCCGTCCCGCCGTTGGGTGGTACTGTTCAGTTGGCCTTGGCCACAGCGGGAGCATCGTCAAAATGCACCCGGGCGATGTCGGCGCCCAGAGCCGTCAGCTTTTCGATGATGTCCTCGTAGCCGCGCTCGATATAGGCGATCTCCTCGATCTCGGTGGTGCCCTCGGCAGCCAGACCGGCGATCACCAGAGCGGCGCCGGCACGGAGGTCGGAGGCACGGACGGGGGCGCCGGTGAGCTTGTCCACGCCCTCGATGACGGCGACCTTGCCGTCCACCTGAATGCGGGCGCCCATGCGGCGCAGCTCATCGGAATAGCGGAAGCGGTTCTCCCACACGCCTTCGGTGACCACAGAAGTGCCCTGTGCCAGGCACAGCGCGGCAGCCAGCTGGGGCTGCATATCGGTGGGGAAGCCGGGATAGTACATGGTCTTGACCTGGATCTTATGAATGTCGCCGCTGCGGGTAACGCGGATGTTGTCATCCTCCTCGCAGATCTCGCAGCCCATCTCCGCCAGCTTGGCGGTGATGCAGTCCATATGCTTGGGGATGACATTCTTCACCAGAACGCTGCCGCCGGCGGCGGCCACCGCTGCCATATAGGTGCCGGCCTCGATCTGATCGGGGATGATGGAATAGAAACCGCCCACCAGCTCGCTGACGCCCCGGATCTTGATCACGTCGGTACCGGCGCCCATGATATCGGCGCCCATGGAGTTGAGGAAGTTGGCCAGATCCACGATATGGGGCTCCTTGGCGCAGTTTTCGATGATGGTCTGGCCTTCCGCCAGGCAGGCGGCCAGCATGATGTTGACGGTAGCGCCAACGGAGGCCACATCCAGATAAATATTGGTGCCGTGGAGACCCTCGGAGGCGTCGGCGTAGACGATGCCGTTGCGGATATCCATCTTGGCGCCCAGCGCCTCAAAGCCCTTCATATGCTGGTCGATGGGGCGGACGCCGCCAAAGTTGCAGCCGCCGGGCATGGCCACTTCGGCCTTGCGGAAACGGCCCAGGAAGGCGCCGATCAGGTAATAGGACGCCCGCATCTTGCGGTTGAGGTCGCTGACCGCGGAGCTGGCACGCAGCGCGCGGCTGTCGATCTCCACGGTATTCTTGTCCAGCAGACGGACACCGCAGCCCAGTTCCCGCAGGATCTCCAGCTGGATGACCACGTCGCTGACCATGGGAATATTTTCGATGCGGCAAACGCCGTCCACCATAACAGCAGCGGGGATGATGGCCACCGCCGCGTTTTTCGCGCCGCTGATCGTCACTTCGCCAAACAGCGGTTTTCCGCCGTGAATTACAAATTTATCCAAAGAGGCACCCTCTCATTCGCATCATTTTAAAGAAAAAGCACAGACTTCCACACTATTTCAGCATTAGTGTAACACATTCTTTTGAAAATAGAAAGATGCTGCGGAAAATTTTTATACTTTTTTAAAAATTCAGTTCCTGGCCGGTGACGCAGCTGATGAACACCGGGCCCTGGTCGGTCTCCGCTTCCCACACCGGCTCCAGTGTCAGGCTTTGTCCGTCCTCACTGAGCAGGCAATATCCCGCCCGCAGGGCGGCAGGCACCGCCTGTCGGCTTTCCAACAGATCGCAAAGGGCCAGCACCAACTGGGCGCGGCTGCGGCCGCTGCCGGTGTCCTCCGGCTCTCCGGCCAGCATCCAGCGGCCTTCCGCCAGCAGGCGGCCGTTTTCCAGACGGCAGGTCAGTCGGCTGTTGAACACGGGATATTCCTCAAACCGCTGGGTCACTTCCAGCAGACCGGCCTCCTGCCGCATCAGGGTCTCGTCCACGGCAAAGCCGGCGGCTCGCAGCGCGTCCGCCACGGATGCGCCGTCGGCGTCGTTCCAGGGGCCGTCCAGTTCCAGCGCGCCGCCCCGTCGGAAGATCATCTGACCGTCCTCACCGATATAGATCGCGACACCGCCGCCGGGGGCTTCGTGCAACG
>JAFYPP010000104.1 GCA_017559995.1 Clostridia bacterium
CCTTGCCCTCACCGATGACGGCCGTGAGATGGTGTTCGCCGACGGGGACACCCTGCCCGTCTGGGCAAAGCAGTCGGTGATCGACTGCGCCGCCCGTGGCCTGCTGTCGGTGGAGGACAACGCCGTCCGCGCAAGCGACGCCCTCACGAGGGAAGAGGCCGCCGTCATGCTCTATGAGATGTTGAAGCACCGGGCGGAATAACATTCCTTTACTCTTCCGCGATAATATGCTAAAATAGCGGTATCCCAAATTTAAGGAGGGTACCGCTATGAAAAGCATCAAACCCGGCCGTGGCCCGTCCAAAAGAGGGGCGGCAGGCTCGGTCTTTGGCATTGCCTTTGGCGTGCTGTGGACGGTTTTGGCCGTGGGTATCACTGCCGGCGCAGGCCCTATCGGCTTGATTTTCCCGCTGTTCGGCCTGCTGTTTATCGGTGTCAACGTCTATAACCTGATGTACCACAAACGCAACGCCGAGGCCGAGCCCGAGGATCGGGACTCTCTGCTGGAGATCGTGGACAGCGATGACACATCCGCTCCCGCCACCGATGCCGCCTATTGCCCCTGGTGCGGCGAAAAGCTGGGGGAGGACTATCAATATTGCCCCAAATGCGGCCGCAAACTGCCGTAAAACAAAGAAAAGCACCCCGGACGGGGTGCTTTTTTCTATGGTGTTGATCAGCCGTTGAGCACTTCCTTGGCGATGTCCACGCCCTGCTTGGCGTCCTTGGCGTAGTAGTCGGCGCCCATCTGCATGGCGTATTCGGGGGTGAGCACGGCGCCGGCGCAATAGACCTTGGTGCCGGGGCAGGTGTCGTGGACCAGCGCCACCGTCTTTGCCATGGAGGGCAGGGTGGTGGTCATCAGGGCCGACAGGCCCACCAGCTTTACACCGTTGGCGGAAACGGCGTCGGCCACCTTCTTGGGCGGCACGTCACGGCCAAGGTCGATGACCTTGTAGCCGTAGTTTTCCAGAATGCACTTGGCGATGTTTTTGCCGATGTCGTGGATGTCGCCCTCCACGGTGGCCACCACCACGGTGCCCAGCGAGGGCTTGTCGGAGGCCGGCAGCGCCTCACGCAGCAGGTCAAAGGCGCCCTGCGCCGTTTCGGCGGCGTTCATCAGCTGGGGCAGGAACAGCTTGCCCTGCTCGAACATCACGCCCACCCGGTCCAGTGCGGGGATGAGGTGCTGCTGAATGATCTCCATGGGAGGCAGGGTCTCCAGCAGCGCCCTGGCGGCGGCCCTGGCCTCCTGCTTCAGGCCCTTTTCCACCAGCTCGGCCAGCGAGCGCTGCTCCTTGGCACCGGCGGGGACGGGGGCGGCGGCCTGACCGCTGTAGGCGGCAACGTATTCGTCCAGATGCTCCTTACCGCCCAGCAGAACACGGGCGGCGTGGACGGCGTCCATCATGGCCTTGTCGTTGGGGTTGAGGATGGGCAGATCCAGACCGGCCTCCATGGCCATGGTCAGGAAGATCTGGTTCATCAGCTGACGGGAGGGCAGGCCGAAGGAGATGTTGGAAACGCCCAGGGTGGTGTGCAGGCCCAGCTCCCGGCGCACACGGCGGACGGCCTCCAGGGTCTCGGTGGCCTGGTCCTGCTGGGCGGACACCGTCAGGGTGAGGCAGTCGATGAACACGTCCTCCCTGGGGATGCCGTGGGCAAGGGCGGCGTCCAGAATGCGCCCCGCGATGGCCAGACGGGCCTCGCAGCTTTCGGGGATGCCGTTTTCGTCCATGCACAGGCCGATGACGGCGGCGCCGTACTTTTTCACGATGGGAAGAACGGCGTTGAGGGTCTCGGCCTTGCCGTTCACCGAGTTGACGATGGCCTTGCCGCAGTACTGCCGCAGGCCGCTCTCCAAAGCGGCGGGGTCGGAGGAGTCGATCTGCAGGGGCAGGTCAAGGGCGCCCTGCAGGCCCTCCACCACCTGGGCCATGAGGGCAGGCTCGTCCACCTGGGGCATGCCCACGTTCACGTCCAGAATCTCGGCACCGGCGTCGGCCTGGGCCACGCCCTGGGCCAGGATGTAATCCAGATCGCCTTCCCGCAGAGCCTGCTGGAAGCGCTTTTTGCCGGTGGGGTTGATGCGCTCGCCGATGACCCGGACGGTGTCGATGTCCACCACCTTACGGGCGGAGCACACACGGGAAGCGGGGGTGAGATCGTTTCGCTTGACCGTTCTCATGGCGAAACGGTTCTTTACCGCGCGGATGTGGTCGGGGGTGGTGCCGCAGCAGCCGCCCACAAAGGCCACGGGCAGCTCCAGGATGGGCTCCAGCAGGGCGGCGTATTCCTCGGGGGACAGGGAGTATTCGCCCGTTTCGGGGTCGGGCAGACCGGCGTTGAGCTTGACGGCGATGGGCAGGGAGGTGTGCTGCGCCATCCGCTGCAGGGCAGGCAGCATCTTGTCGGGGCCGAGAGAACAGTTGATGCCCACGGCGTCGGCGCCCACGCCCTCCAGCACCATGGCGGCGGCAGCGGCGTCGCAGCCAAGGAAGGTGCGGCCGCTCTCCTCAAAGGTCATGGTGACCAGCACGGGCAGGGAGGTGTTCTCCTTGGCGGCCAGCACGGCGGCACGGGCCTCGGCCAGATCCATCATGGTCTCGATGGCGATGAGGTCGGCGCCGGCCTGTTCACCGGCAACGCACATTTCCCGGAAAATATCGTAGCACTCGTCAAAGGTGAGGCTGCCCAGAGGGCGCATCAGCTGGCCCAGAGGGCCGATGTCCAGTGCCACCTTGGCGCCGGAGCCGCGGACGGCATCCCTGGCGCAGCCGATGGCCACCGTGACCATCTCTTCCACCGAATGGCCGGTGTCTTTGAGCTTCAGCCGGTTGGCGCTGAAGGTGTTGGCGTAAATGATGTTGGCGCCCGCCTCCACGTACATACGGTGGATGGCGGTGACCGCCTGGGGCTGCTCCAGACACAGCAGTCCGGGATTGTGGCCCAGCTTGATGCCCTGCTTCTGCAGCATACTGCCGAAGCCGCCGTCTAAAAAGGTGATGTTACGCACAGGTGATCCCTGCCTTTCGAAAAGAACAATTTTGATTCATGGAACAGAAGGCGCACCCACGGGCGCGCTTGCCCTGGGGCTTGTCGGCCAGACCGAAGATGGCGGTCACCGACTTGCGGGGGGACATGATACAGGTATCCGAGAGGGTGATGCCGCACCGGCGGGTTCCGTCCACCATGGCCAGCAGCGGCCGCTGCACCTCCAGGGGCAGATCGCCGTAACCCGGGCTGAAGCGGTCGGTGAAATACACCCCGTCGGCCCCCAGCTGGTTTTCCAGCAGTGCCTGCAGGTCGTCACAGGCCTGCTCACAGGCGGCGCTGGCGCAGGCATCCAGTACCAGCGCCCGGGTGGGGGAGGTCAGTCCCGCGCGGCGGATGAGGCTTTCGGCACCCATGCCCAGCGTCACGGCAAACACCACCGCGCGGTCACAGTCCCGCAGCAGGGTGGGGAGGTCGTCGCCCACCATCAGGTCGGAAAGGTCTGCCTTGTCCAGCAGCCGCCATACATAGCGGACGGCGCAGTGGGGCAGCAGAGCGCCGATGGCATCCCGCACCTGTTCCAGCACGTCGTCGGGAACCTGTCCCCGGACGCCCAGATAGCGCAGCGCCTCTTTTTCGGGAATGGTTGACAGGGTCAGCTCCATGGGCAGACCTCCTCTCGGGATTTTATCAATTTATTATAGCAAAACAAGGGCTGTTTCGCAAGAGGGAAGGGTCATTGAAAGCCGCCCCGGGATGTGGTACACTGAAGAAAACACGGAGGTGACGGTATGCGAACGAGAAAGGTGACCGTTTTGCCCTATGACCGGGGGTGGAAGGCGGATTTTGACGCCATCCGGCAGGAGATCGAAGGGGCCGTGGGCCATCTCATCTGCGGCGTGGAGCACGTGGGCAGCACCTCGGTGGAGGGTATGTCTGCCAAGCCCTGCATCGATCTGGACGTGGTCATCGCCGGACGGGAGGACTTTGCCGCCGTGGCGGAGGGCCTTGCCGCCATCGGCTATGTCCACGAGGGCGATCTGGGCATCCCCGGCCGGGAGGCCTTCCGGTATGAAAACAAGCCCCATCTGCGCGCCCACCATCTGTATGTCTGTACCCGGGATTGCCGGGAACTGCACCGCCACGTGACCTTCCGGGACTATCTCCGCAGCCATCCGGAGGCGGTGGCGCGGTACAGCGCCGTCAAGGAGGAGGCCGCGCGGCTGTATCCCGATGATATCGACGGCTATATCCGCCACAAATCCCCCTGCATTGCGCAACTCTACCGCCTGTGCGGGTTGGAATAGCCCGCACTTGCCACCCGGCTTATTCCGTGCTACAATAGACAGAATGAACGTTTCCCGGAGGTGTCTATGACCAAAACACGCTATCAGGTGCCCGGTTTTTACAGCCGGATGCTGGCGCTGGCCATCCCCATCGCCCTGCAGAATATGCTGGCCTCCTGCGCCGGTCTGGTGGACACCGCCATGGTGGCCCGGCTGGGCAACGTGGCCACCTCCGCCGTGGGCATCGGCGGCAAATGGTCCTTCGTTCTGCAGATGATCACCTTCGGCTTTTGCTCCGGCGGCTCGGTGCTCATCTCCCAGTATTGGGGCGCCCAGGATCACAAGGGCGTCAAACGGGCCTACAGCCTTGGCATGGGCCTGTGCCTGCTGGCGGCTGTGGTGTATAATTTGGCCGCGGCCCTGTTCCCCTATGAAATGATAAGCCTGTTCACCGACGAGGAGGCCGTCCGCCTTGCCGGCGCCCAGTATCTGCAAACGGTGTGCTGGGGCGCGCTGCCCCTGTCCTTCGCCACCATCGCCAACATGGCCCGACGGTGTACCGAGGACGTGCGGACGCCGCTGGTGATCTCGGGCGTTTCGGTGTGCGTCAACACCTTCTTCAACTGGTGCCTCATTTACGGCAAGTGCGGCCTGCCCCGGCTGGGGCTGCAGGGCGCCGCTATCGCCACCGTTATTTCCCAGATCGTGCAGGCCGTGCTGGTGCTTTGGGTAGGCCTGCGGCAGCGGCACTATACCATCTTCGGTCTGGGCGAGATGGTGCGCATCCCCGTGGAGTTCCTGAAGAAATACTTCCACGTGGCCCTGCCCGTTATCTGCAACGAGACCCTGTGGTGCGTGGGCTTCAACATCTACGCCATCATCTACGCCCACCAGGGCAGCGAGAATTACGCCGCCTACACCCTGTACAGCTCCATTGAAAACCTGGTGTTCGTGTTCTTCGTGGGTGCCTGCAACGCCTGCTCCATCATGATCGGAAAATCCATCGGACAGGGTCTTTTGGAGGACGCCCGGGCCATCGCCCGCAAGATGCTGGCGGTGTTCCTCACCATGGGCGCCGTGCTGGGCGCCGCGCTGTTTGCCATCCGCTGGCCGGTGATCAACCTCATGGGGGTGGAGAGCGCCTATACCGCCCGGCTGACCGCCTCCATTCTGGCCTTCTACTGCTGCTGGTGTCCCATGCGCCAACTGAACTATGTGCTGGTGGTGGGCATCCTGCGGGCCGGCGGCGACACCCGGGTGTCCGCGCTACTGGACGTGGGCGTCACCCTGCTGTGGGGCGCGCCCTGGTGCTTCTTGCTGGGATACGTGTTCCGGGTGCCCTTTCTGTGGCTGGTCTGTGGCACCTTTATCGCCGAGGACGTGGTCAAGCTGCCCCTGTGCCTGTGGCGCATGAAGAGCGGAAAATGGCTGCACACCCTCACCGTGGAGTGAGGTTTCGCATACACTGGCTTATAAAGGAGCGATGTGTATGTTTGACGAACCCAAGCGAACCCAGGAGACCCCCGACGTGGACGACCTGATCTTCGACAAAGAGGTCCCCTGCAGCGAACGATAACCAAAGAACAACGGGACGACCGTCCCGGGGAGGAAAACTATGAAGGAAGCCAAAAAAGATCTGCTGGTGGGCATCATTCTCGATTTCGTGGTGATGTTCCTCATCCCCACCGTGCTGGTGCGGGTGCTGCAGGGCACCAACAGTACCCTTGCGGCCTTTATCATGTGGTACGCCCTGTTCCCGTGCTTTGCCGTGGGCCTTGGCTGGTGGGCCGGCTGGGACATCCGTCACCGCTGGCTGCCGGTTTTGCTGTGCGGCGTGTTTTACGTGGCGGGCGATCTGCTGACCTATATGCAGATGGACCGCATGCTGCTGGTCTACGGCCTGACCTACAGCGGTCTTGCCGCGGCGGCCATGGGACTGTGCTACGCCCTTTACGGCGGCAAGCCCAAGCGCTGGATCGACGAGGAGGACTGAGTAAAATGCTGAAATATTTGCAGAATTGTCTGCTGATGGCAGCAATCACACTTTTACTGTGTACGACATTGACCATTCAGGCTCATGCAGCCACGGTCAGCGGTTCCTGCGGCTCCGGACTTACATGGTCGCTGGACACCGCGTCGGGACTGTTGCAGATCGGTGGAAGTGGCGCCATGATTGATGACGAACACCCTTGGTTCGAGCACCGTGCCGACATCAAATCCATTTCCATTGGCAGCGGCGTCACCTATATCGGCGACCGAAGCTTTGGTGGCTGTTACAATCTGCAGACCGTTACCTATGTGCAGCCCTGCAAGGTCACAGCCATCGGCGACTCTGCCTTTCAGGGCTGTAGTTCGCTGCCGCGGCTTGAGATTCCCGAAAGCGTCACTTCAGTGGGTTACTACGTATTCGATGGCTGCAGCGGCGCTACTGCGATGTCCATTCCTGCCGGGCTGGAGACCATCAGCCATGGAATGTTTAGTTACTGTAGAAGCCTGACATCGGTAGTTATCCCCGAAGGCGTCACCAAATTGGAATGCAACAGTTTTTACGGATGTACCAACCTGAAGTCGGTGACGCTTCCCGAAAGTTTGAAGGTCATCGAAGATTTAGTATTTGTCAGCTGCACCAAGCTGGAAACGGTAACTGTCAAAAGTAAAAACCTGACCTTTGTTTACGGTGCGTATGACGATGAAACTATTTTTACCAAGTGCGGTCATGAGGGCCCCGGCATTGATGTGATCTTTACCGACACCGTGGAGTCGGTACCGGAGCATTTCCTCCACGATTATGACGGTCGCAACAACGTGAAGAGCATCACCGTGGGAGTTAACGTGAAAAGCGTCGGTTATTTTGCTTTTTATGATGTAGCCGCTAGTACGGTGTTCTATTATCAAGGCAACGCCCCCGATTTTGAAAGACTGGCGATGCCCAACGATGCGAAGATCTTGTACTACTGTAACACTACCGGCTGGGAGAATTGTGTCTATGCCGTCACCGCCTTGCACGATATTACAGGAACTTCCTACAGCTGGGCGAAGAGCGGAAGCGGTTGGACCTGTACTGCAACGGCCTCTTGCAAACGTTGCAGCAGTCAAGCAATCAGCGAAACGGAAGAGGGCGTGTTTTCCGAAATTACTGCTGCCACCTGTACGAAAGAGGGCAGCGGTAAATACACGGCAACTTTTGCCGAAACAGCCTTTGCCACCCAGAACAAAATGGTGACTATCCCCAGCACCGGACATACGGCAGTTGTCGATCCGATGGTAGTGCCCACTGTGGGACAGGACGGTTACACCGAGGGGCGTCACTGTGGCGTATGCAATGTGGTGCTGACAGAATCGCAGCCCGTCAAGACACTGATCACTTCGGTGACAGTAGTCGACGGGAGACTGATCCTCACCGCTGAAGAGCGGCCCTATGTCTGGATCGCAGCTTACACTGAGCGGGGTCAAATGGCATTCATCCGACTGCCGGAGTGGAACGACGGCTATGAGGTTGCACTGCCTGAGCAGGCGTCGTCCTTTCAATGGCGTGCCTTTGTGCTGGACACGACTTTCTGCCCCCTGCCGGGTGTTTACGAACTGACCTGGTAAAAGAAAAGACCGCACGGCTGTGCGGTCTTTTTTCTATGTCGTTTTACTGGGCCTTGCCCCGGCTGGTGATGTCCCAGCAGTCGGTGACGACGCCCTTTTCCGAAACGTACACCTTGTCAAAGGTGTTGATGGTGGTGCAGCAGTGACCGGGCACATACAGCAGCTTGTCGCCGGGGTTGAGGCCGTGGTCACGGACGGGGATGGTGGTGTGCTCCTCGCTGAAGTTCAGCTGCGCGCCGGGGAAAGCGGGGAAGTAGGGGGGATACTGGTCCATGGTCATGGTCTTGACGCCGCAGTCCACCACCACACGGTCCTCCTTGGCGGACAGGACGGTGGTCTGCACGAACAGAGCCTGCTCGAACTGCAGCTCCAGGGGCTGGAAGGAGCGGTCCAGGAAGAGATAGCTGCCGAACTGCACCTGGGTATAGACGGTGTTCTTGGGCTTTTCGTGGGCGAAGCCGGTGCTGCCGCCGCAAACCTCACGGACGGTCAGGCCGTTTTCCTCGCACAGGGCCTTCAGGGCGGCCACGTCGGCCTCGATGCGCTGCACGTCGGCAAAGCGCTTTTCGCCGTCCTCTTCGTGGGACAGCTGGCCGGCATAGGCCTGGATGCCCTCGAACTCCAGGTGGTTCTGCAGGTCGATGAGCTTGGCCAGGGCCACGAACTCTTCCTTGTCGGACACGCCGCAGCGGCCCATGCCCACGTCGTATTCCACCGTCACGTACAGCTTGCCGCCGGCCTCGGCCATGGCGGCCTCCAGATCCAGAATGTTCTGCTTGTGGTCCACGCACACCGTCAGGCGGCAGCGGTTGGCCAGCTGGGCCAGCACGGGCAGCTTTTCCTTCTGGACGATCTGGTTGGCGATGACGATGTTGGTGATGCCGGCGTCGGCCAGATCCAGGGCTTCGCCCAGCTTGGCGCAGGTGATGCCGGCGGCGCCCTTTTCCATCTGCAGACGGGCGATGGCAGGGCACTTGTGGGATTTATAGTGGGGGTACAGCTTCATGGAGGTGCCCTCCAGAATGCCGTTCATCTTTGCCATGTTTCGCTCCATGGCCTCACGGTCGATGACCAGAGCGGGCGTCAGCAGCGTATTCATCGACGGACCACCCGACCCTTTCCGCGGCTGCCCTGGGAGGGTTTGCCGCCCTTGCCGCCACGGCGGTGGGAGGGCTTGGCCTCGCCCCTGGCGTTGACTTCCTTGCCGCCGGAGACCGCCTTGCACACCACCAGGAACTCGTTGATGGTGCCGTTCTGCATGGAGCGCATCACGTGGCGGGCCACGTCGGGAGCCAGCTCCACCAGAGACTCGTTTTCCTTGATGGTGATGTCGCCGATCTCGTCCTTCTTGATGTGGGCGTGCTTCATGATGGAGTTGACGATCTGGCGCTCGGTGACGTCGTGGTTGGAGCCCACGTCAAAGGAGATGACGGCGTTGCCGCCGTTGTCGGCCTTTCTGCCGCCGTTCTGGCCCTTCTGACGGGGCTGGGAGGAACGGCGCGCGCCGTTTTCGCTGCGGTTGGTGTTGCGGGCGTAGAACTTGTCCTCGGGGGTCTCCTCCAGACCGTTCAGGTAATAGGGCTGCAGCTGGATGCCGGTGGTGTCCTGAATGTCGCACAGGGAGAAGAACTCGCCGCTGCCGGCGATGAGGGTGAAGGCCACGCCGGTGTTGCCCGCGCGGCCGGTACGGCCGATGCGGTGGACATAGTACTCCATGTCCTGGGGAATATCGTAGTTGATGATGATGTCCACGCCGGAAGCGTCGATGCCTCTCGCGGCCACGTCGGTGGCGATGAGCAGATCGGTCTCGCCCGACTTGAACTGGGCCATGACACGGGTACGGGCGCCCTGGGCCATGTCGCCGTGGAGGCCTTCCACCTTGAGGCCCAGATCGGTCAGTTCCCGGCACAGCACGTCCACCATGCGCTTGGTGTTGCAGAAGATCAGACCCCGGTGAGCGCCCTGCTGTTCGAACAGCAGGCGGACGCCCTGGGCCTTTTTGGACTTGGGCACTTCCACATAGTACTGCTGGATGAGGTTGAAGGCGGTGTCGCCCTCGTCGCCCTTGACGGTCTCGGGATTGCGCAGAAAGCGCTGGGTCAGCCGCAGGATGGGTGCGGGCATGGTGGCGGAGAACAGGGCGGTCTGGCGGTTTTCGGGGGTGTTGAACAGGATCTGCTTGATGTCGTCCACGAAGCCCATGTCCAGCATCTCGTCGGCCTCGTCCAGAATGGCCAGCTTGATGTTCATCAGCTTGAGGGTGCGGCGGCGCAGATGGTCGATGACACGGCCGGGGGTGCCAACCACCACGGAGGCCCGCTTGAGGGCGCGGATCTGGGTGTCGATGTTCTGTCCGCCGTAGACGGTGACCACCCGGAGGCCCTCCTTGTACTTGGAGAACTTGCGCAGCTCGTCGCTGACCTGCATGGCCAGCTCACGGGTGGGGCAGAGCACCAGCACCTGGGGGTCGGCGTGCTCTTCGGGGTCAACGATCTTTTCGATGGCAGGGATGCCGAAGGCGGCGGTCTTGCCGGTGCCGGTACTGGCCTGGCCGATGATGTCACGGCCCTCCAGCAGCACGGGGATGGCCTTTTCCTGAATGGGCGTAAAGTTTTCATATCCGGTGTCCTGGATGGCGCGGATCATTTCCTCCGACAGACCCAGGGATTCCAGCTTGGTGATGTCCATGTGTCACACTCTTTCGTAAAAAATTTCATACATATTCATTATACGACAAGTCGAGCGGTTTCGCAACGGGAAAAAACCCAAAAACAGGGCTGAAAATGGGACAGAAATGTGATAAAATAAGAAAAAACACACGTCCGAAAGGAGCCACCATCATGCTGACCATCCTCACCGGCGGCCCCGGCTGCGGAAAAACCACCCGGCTGCTGGAACAACTGCATACTTTGGCACAGGCAGGGGAGAAGTCCCTGCTGCTGGTGCCCGAAAGCGGCTCCCATCAGGCCGAGCGCCGTCTGCTGCAGGCGTGCGGCAACCGGGGCGGTGCCTTTGCCGCCGTCACCACCTTTTCCAAGCTCACCGAGGACGTGCTGCGGGAGAGCGGCTGCCGCCCGTCCACCCTGGATGCCGGCGGACGGGTGCTCACCATGCACCGGGCGCTGACCCGGGTGCAGACCGAGCTGACCTATTTCCGCCGCTCCCCACGGCCCCAGCTGGTGGAAAAGCTGGTGGAGCTGTCCGCCGAACTGATGGCCTGCGGCATCACCCCGGCGCAGTTGCTGGAGCAGGAGAGCCTGTCCCCCAAGATCCGGGACATCGGCCTCATCTACGCCAGCTATGACGCCCTTTGTAAAGCCGGTGACCTTGACCCTGCCGAACGGGTGGATCTGGCTGCCCAACGGGTGGAACAGAGCGGTCTGCTGGAGGGCGTCCACCTGTTCGTGGACGGATTTGAAGGCTTTACCAAACAGAAATACGACCTGCTGGAGCGTATGCTGCGGCAGTGCGTCACCGTCACCGTGGCCCTCCAGCTGGGGGCCGACAGGACCCTGTATACCGAGCAGCGGCAGACCCTGGAGCGCCTGCGCCGCATGGCGGAACGCTGCGGCATCCCCGTGGCCGTCACCCCCTGCGAGGCCGTCTGCCGCAAGCGCCCCCAGGCCCTGGAGGGTCTGGCGGAGCAGCTGTTTGACTTCCGGGCCAAACCTGGCGAAGGCGACGACGGCCTGAAACTTTACACCCTTGCCGACCCTGCCGCCGAGTGCCGGCTGGCCGCCGCCCTGCTGCGGCAGAAGGCCCTGTCCGGCGTCCGCTGCCGGGAGATGGCGGTGGTGTGCGGCGATTTGGAGACCTACGGCCCCGCCCTGCAGGCCGCCTTCGAGGCCTATGACCTGCCCCTGTTCCTCAGCGAAAAGACCGACCTGCTGCAGTCGCCCGCCCTGCGGGCCGCGCTGGGCGGTCTCCGGGCGCTGGAAAACGGTCTGGAGTTCTGCGACGTCATCGACTGGCTGCGCTGCGGCGTGGCCGGCCTTGCCCGGGACGACATTGACCGGCTGGAAAACTACTGCTTCCGCTGGAACATCCGGGGCGGAAAATGGCAGACGCCCTTTGTCCTGCCCACCTGCGGCTACGACCGTCCCGCCCATGACGAGCAAGAGCGGCTGGCCGCCGTGGAGGCCTCCCGCGGCCGTGTGTGGGCGCTGCTGCAGCCGCTGAAGGAGGCCCTGTCCAAGGCCGCCACCGGAGGAGCCTACGCCGCCGCCATGGGGGAACATCTGGAACAAATCGGTCTGGAAGCCCTGCTGGAAGAGCGGTGTAACGCCCTTCGCCGGTCCGACCGCGGACGGGAAAGCGCCGAGACCGCCCAGGTCTATCACATCCTTTTGGGAGCGCTGGAGCAGTTTTCCGCCGTCATGGCGGACATCCCCATGGACGCCCGGGAGTTCCGCAAGCTGCTGGAGCTCACCTTGAGCCAGTACGAGCTGGCGTCCATTCCGCCCACGCTGGACGCCGTGCAGGCGGTGTCCTTTGAGCGCCTGTCCTCCATGCCGGTGCGCCATATGGTCATCGTGGGCGGCCGGGAAGGCCTGTTTCCGCCGGAAAAGGCCAGCATGAGCCTGCTGAGCGAGCAGGAGCGTGTGGCGCTGGAGACCGGCGGCATCGAGCTGACCCAGAGCGCGCTGGAGCGCGTGTGGCAGCAGCAGTGCGCCCTGTGCCGTGCCATCGCC
>JAFYPP010000105.1 GCA_017559995.1 Clostridia bacterium
GATAAGACCCTCTGCCGCTGCATCCTCAACGCCGGTAATGACCCGCTGAATCCCATGTACCTGACCCAGGCGCTGAAGAACGCCGGTCTGGTGGACGAGGACGCCACCGCCAAGTATGTCCGCACCGGAATTTTGGACGAAAATTGCGAAATTTTCTGGAAAAAATAGTTGCAATTCCGGATTAACTGTGATATTATAATTTGGCTAATATTACGGGTGGTCCTCTGCGCCTAAAAATAGGGCATGAACATCTGATTGAAAGGAAAGAATAAACATGGATCTGATCAAGCATCTGACCGACGGCCAGCTGAAGGAGACCGTTGACACCTTCGGCATCGGCGACACCATCAAGGTTTACAACCGCATCAAGGAAGGCTCTCGCGAGCGTACCCAGATCTTCGAGGGTACTGTCATTGCCAAGAAGCATGGCGGCATCCAGGAGACCTTCACCGTCCGTCGCGTTTCTTACGGCGTCGGCGTCGAAAAGACTTTCCCCGTCCACTCTCCCAACGTTGAGAAGGTTGAGGTTGTTCGTAAGGGTAAGGTCCGCCGCGCTAAGCTGTACTACCTGCGTGACCGCGTTGGTAAGGCCGCCAAAGTTAAAGAGGACATCTAAGTCACAAAGATCTGAGGGACGGGCTTGCCTGTCCCTCTTATTCTATTTATCAGAGAAATGGAGCCGCCAATGGACAAGAAGAAAACCGAAAAAACCAACGGCGCGGCCGAACTGTTCTTCTGGGCCCAGGCCCTTACGATCGCTTTGGTGGTGCTGGTGTGCTGCAATACCTTCTTTTTCCGCCTCTCCGGTGTGTGGGGCCAGTCCATGGAAAAGACCCTGTACCAGGGTGACCAGCTGATCCTGCAGATCATCGGCTATGACCAGCCCGAGCGAGGCGACGTGATCGTCTGCACCTCCGACGCCTTTGGCGGAGAGGCGCTGGTCAAGCGTGTCATCGCCGTGGAAGGCGATGTGGTGGACATCAGCAAGGACGGCTATATGATGGTCAACGGCGAGGAACTGTACGAGCCTTATGCCCGGGAAGCCATCGAGGATGACGAACGGGGCAATCAGAAGTATCCTCTGACCATTTTGGAGGATCACGTGTTTGCCGTGGGCGATAACCGTAACTACAGTACCGACAGCCGCTACGTTGAAGTGGGACAGATCGAGGAAGCACGGGTGATCGGCAAGGTGCTGTTCCGCATCTGGCCCCTGAACAAGATCGGAGGCATTTCATGAGCATCAACTGGTATCCGGGCCATATGGCCAAGACCCGCCGGGTGATGGTGGAAGATCTCAAAAACGTGGACATGGTGTGCGAAGTCATCGACGCTCGCATCCCCCAGTCCTCCCGCAACCCCGACCTGAACCGCCTGTGCCAGGGCAAGCGCCGTATGATCGTGCTCAACCGTGCCGACCAGGCCGATCCCAATATCACCGCCAAGTGGGTGGCGCATTACCGTGCCCAGGGTTATGTGGTGATGGAAGCCGACAGCCAGAAGGGCGGATTTCTCAAGCAGTTCACCAACTGCGCCAAAAAGACCTGCGAGGATCTCATCCAGCGGCAGGAGGCCAAGGGCCAGGTGGGCAAATCCATCCGCATCATGATCATGGGCATCCCCAACGTGGGCAAGAGTTCTTTTATCAACCGTCTGCTGGGCAAAAAGTCTGCCGTGGCCGCCGACAAGCCGGGCGTTACCCGGGGCAAGCAGTGGTTCTCGCTGCCTGGCGGTTTCGATTTTATGGACACGCCCGGTATGCTGTGGCCCAAGATCGACACCGACGAGATGGGATTTATGCTGGCCTTCACCGGCACCATCCGTGACGAGATCCTGGATCTGGAAGATCTGGCCTGCCGCCTGATCAAACAGCTGGAGATATCTTCTCCCGGCGCGATTGTAAAGCGCTACGGCATTACAGCTGTAGACACCGAACAGCCCTATGAAACCCTCACCGAGCTGGCGAAAAAGCGAGGCTTTTTGGCCGGCCGAAACGAATACGATACCCTGCGCATGGCGCGCACCCTGCTGGATGAGTTCCGGGGCGGCAAACTTGGCCGCATCACCCTGGAACTGCCTCCCGAGGCGTAAGCCATGCTTTACGAGTTTGAAAAGGCTCTGGCGGAAAAAGGCTTTACCGCCGTCTGCGGCATCGACGAGGCCGGCTGCGGCCCCCTTGCCGGGCCGGTGTACGCCGCCGCCGTCATTCTGGATCCCAACGATCCCATCGAGGGGCTGAATGACTCCAAAAAGCTCACCGAGAAAAAGCGGGAAGCCCTGTTTCCCGAGATCCAGAAGCGGGCCCGTGCCTGGGCCATCGCCTCGGCCAGCGCCAGGGAGATCGACGAGATCAACATCCTGCAGGCCCGCCTGCTGGCCATGCGCCGGGCGGTGGAGCTGCTGGACATCCGGCCCGATCACGCCCTGGTGGACGGTAACCGGGATCCCAACATTCCCGATGTGCCCACCCTGCTGATCGTGGGCGGTGACGGCAAAAGCGCCTCTATCGGCGCGGCCTCCATTCTGGCGAAGGTGGCCCGTGATCACGATCTGCTGGAACTGGACAAACAGTATCCCCAGTACCTGTTCAAAAAGCACAAGGGCTATCCCACCAAGCTGCACGTGGAAAAGCTGCTGGAGCACGGCCCCTGTCCCGAACACCGGGAGACCTTTTTGAAAAAGATCTGGGAGAGGAACGGCCGATGAACACCACCTTGACCGGACGGGAAGGAGAGGCCAGAGCCGCCGAATACCTGCGGAAAAAGCGCTATGACATTATCGGCGCCAACTACCGCTGCCGGTTCGGGGAGCTGGATCTCATCGCGAAAAAAGGGGAACTGGTGATTTTTGTGGAGGTCAAGCTGCGCAAGAACGACCGGTTCGGCGCGGCTGCCGATGCGGTAACGGCCGGCAAGCGGGACAAACTGCGCAAAGCGGCGCTGTCCTGGCTGGCGGCCACCGACTGCACCGCCCCTACACGGTTTGACGTCATCGAGATCTATACCGAAAGAGGGCGCGTCAACCATATTGAAAACGCATTTGAATAAACGGCGCGAAAGGATGATACCATGGCGCTGTACGTAATTGGAGACACCCACTTTTCCGAAGGCTGCAACAAGCCGATGGACATCTTTGGCGGAGCGTGGACGGGTTACCGGGACAAACTGGTGGAACACCTGTCGGTGCTGCAGCCGGAGGACGTTTTGGTGCTGGCGGGCGACTTTTCCTGGGGAATGAGCCTCAAGGAGGCGCTGCCCGATTTCCGTCTGCTGGACAGCTTTCCGGGAAAAAAACTGCTCATCAAGGGCAACCACGATTACTGGTGGGAAACGGTTTCGAAAATGAAGCGTTTTTTTGCGGAAAATAGCATCGAAACCATTGATTTTTTGCACAATTCCTGTTACTTTTATAAAGGTGCCGCATTGTGCGGTACACGCGGTTGGTTCTTTGATAAAAACGACCCTGCCGCCGGAGATGACAAGATTTTCAAACGGGAACTGATCCGCCTGGAGGCATCGCTCAAGTGCGCCGTGGATCAGGGCGCCGAAGAGATCGACTGTTTTCTCCATTATCCGCCGGTGTTTGCCGGCACCGAAGTACCCCAGATCACCGAGATCCTGTCCAGGTATCCGGTGCAGCGGGTCTTTTACGGCCACCTGCACGGCGACAGCCTGCGGGGCGCCTTTTCCGGGACGCGGAACGGCATCTACTACAGTGTGGTGTCGGCCGACGCGCTGCGCTTCCGTCCCATTCAAATCCGAGAATAATTACAATTTTATTTGCATTTCGCAAGGAGGACACGCAAGTGAAACTGACCAACGTGGAAAAGAAAGAAAAGAACCAGGTGGCTCTGTCCATCGTGGTTGCCGCCGATGTTTTTGAGGCTGCCTGCGAGAAGGCTTACCGCAAGAACGTCCGCCACATCAACATCCAGGGCTTCCGTCAGGGTAAGGCCCCCCGCAAGATCATCGAGAAGCTGTACGGCCCCGAGATCTTCTATGACGATGCCATGAACGAGTGCATCCCCGACGCTTATGAAGCTGCCGTTGCCGAGGCCGGCCTGAAGGTCGTCTCCCAGCCCAGCATCACCGAGGTCGACGTGAAGGACGGCGAGTTCCTGTTCACCGCCGTTGTCTTTGTCAAGCCCGAGGTCTCCGTGAAGGACTACAAGGGCGTTGAGGCCGAGAAGGAAGAGGTCGCCGTTTCCGCCGAGGAAGTGGAAGCCGAGCTGACTCGTATGCAGAACCGCAACTCCCGTCAGGTTTCCGTTGAGCGCGCTGCCAAGAAGGGCGACGTGGTCAACCTGGACTTCGAGGGCTTTGTGGACGGCGTCGCTTTCGAAGGCGGCAAGGGTGAGAAGTTTGATCTGGAGCTGGGCTCCGGTATGTTCATCCCCGGCTTCGAAGAGCAGCTGGAAGGCAAGAACGTTGGCGAAGAGTGCGAAGTGAACGTCACCTTCCCCGAGGAGTACGCCGAGAAGTCCCTGGCCGGCAAGCCCTCCGTCTTCAAGTGCAAGATCAACGAGATCAAGGAGAACCAGAAGCCCGAGCTGGACGATGAGTTCGCCAAGGATGTTTCCGAGTTCGACACCATTGCCGAACTGAAGGCCGACATCGAGAAGAAGCAGCTGGAGACCAAGACCGCTTCCGCCGATTCCGCTTTCCAGGAGCGCGTCATGGATAAGATCATCGAGAATCTGGAAGCCGAGATCCCCGAGGCTATGGTCGAGACCCAGCTGGATCGCATCGCCGATGACTTCAGCTACCGTCTGGCCATGCAGGGCATGGAGTTCGAGTCCTACCTGAAGATGACCGGTATGGACATGAACCAGTTCCGTTCCGTCTTCGCTCCCCAGGCTCTGCGTCAGGTGAAGATCCGTCTGGCTCTGGAGAAGATCGCCGAGCTGGAAGGCATGGACGTCACCGAAGAGGACCTGACCGCCGAGTTCGACAAGCTGGCCGAGAACAACAAGATGGACATCGAGAAGGTCAAGGAGCTGCTGGCTGCCGAGGACCTGAAGGCCGATATGCTGTGCCAGAAGGCCAATGACTTCGTCATTGCCAACGCCGTGGCCGTTGCCAAGGCTGAAAAGGCTGCCGACGCCGAATAATCCGTTTCTTTCCGAAAACGACAGATTATTCCGCGAAAAAGCCGTATACTAATAGCGAGAACATGATTTGATACGGGAAGTGCCGGATAAAAACGGCGCTTCCCGCATCTGCAATTTGAAAGGAGTCACCTATGTCTTTTGTACCTATGGTCGTGGAACAGACCAACCGGGGAGAGCGCTCCTATGACATTTTTTCCCGTCTGCTCAATGACCGCGTCATTATTTTGTCTGAAGAGGTGAACGATACCACTGCCAGCCTGGTGGTGGCTCAGCTCCTGTACCTGGAGGCACAGGATCCCGACAAGGATATCAGCTTCTATATCAACAGCCCCGGCGGCTCCATCTCTGCCGGTATGGCCATCTATGACACCATGCAGTACATCAACTGCGACGTGTGCACCATCTGCATGGGTATGGCCGCCAGCATGGGCGCCTTCCTGCTACAGGCCGGTACCCCCGGCAAGCGTATGGCGCTGCCCAACGCCGAGATCATGATCCATCAGCCCCTGATGGGCGGTCTGCAGGGTCAGGCTACCGATATCAAGATCCATGCCGACCATATCATCCGTATGCGCAAGAAGCTCAACACCATCATGAGCGAACGCACCGGTCAGCCTCTGGAAGTCATCGAGCGGGATACCGAGCGCGACAATTATATGACGGCCGAAGAGGCAAAAGCCTACGGTCTGATCGACAAGGTGATCTACAAGCGCTGAAGCTTTACACCCGTTGGAATGAGGAAGAATTATGGCAAACGATAAGAAAGACGTGCGCTGCAGTTTCTGTGGCCGCATGCAGGACGAAGTGAAGCGGCTCATCGCCGGTCCCAACGCCTATATCTGCAACGAGTGCGTAAACATCTGCGCCGAACTCATCGAAGAGGAGATGGAAAACGCCGAGAACACCGAGCGTTTCGCTCTGGACGGCGACCTGCCCACTCCCGCCGAGATGAAGGCCGCTCTGGACCAGTACGTGATTGGTCAGGACCGGGCCAAGATCGCTCTGTGCGTTGCCGTTTACAACCACTATAAGCGCATCATGTTCCCCCAGGACGACGTGGAGATCCAGAAGAGCAATATCCTCATGATCGGCCCCACCGGCAGCGGTAAGACCCATCTTGCCCAGACCCTGGCTCGCTCCATGAAGGTGCCCTTCGCCATCGCCGACGCCACCACCCTGACCGAAGCCGGTTACGTTGGTGAGGACGTGGAGAATATCCTCCTGCGCCTGATCCAGGCCGCCGATTTCAACGTGGAACTGGCCCAGCGAGGCATCATCTACATCGACGAACTGGACAAGATCGCCCGCAAGAGCGAAAATCCCTCCATCACCCGTGACGTTTCCGGTGAGGGCGTGCAGCAGGCTCTGCTGAAGATCCTGGAAGGCACCGTTGCCAACGTGCCTCCCCAGGGCGGCCGCAAGCACCCCCAGCAGGAGTTTATCCAGATCGACACCAGCAACATCCTGTTCATCTGCGGCGGCGCCTTTGACGGCCTGGACAAGGTCATCGAAAAGCGCACCGGCAAGCAGGGCATCGGCTTTGGCGCCGAGGTCAAGTCCAAGGCCAACAAGGACACTGCCGAGCTGCTGAAGAACGTGGAGCCCCACGACGTGCTGAAGTTCGGTATCATCCCCGAGCTGGTGGGCCGTCTGCCCGTGCTGGTCACGCTGGATCCTCTGGACAAGGATGCTTTGGTGAAGATCCTCTCCGAGCCCAAGAACGCCCTCACCAAGCAGTACACCCGTCTGCTGGAGATGGATGGCGTCCGCCTGGAGTTCGAGGATGGCGCGCTGGAAGCCGTTGCCGAAAAGGCACTGCAGCTGAACACCGGCGCCCGCGGTCTGCGCTCCGTCATGGAGGGCATCATGACCAACGTCATGTTCCAGACCCCCTCCGACGACAGCATTCACGCCGTGGTCATCACGCCCGATGCCGTCAACGGCAAGGCCGAGCCTTCGGTCATCCGCAATCCCAACGCCAAGGTGCGCTGATTTACCGCAAATATTTGCCCGGAAACCGGTTTTTGCCGTGTTTCCGGGCTTTTTTCATGGGGTTTCTTGACAAAATATCCTCTACGATTGTAGAATGAAATTAACAACTACAACTGTAGAAGGAGGGAAAACCGTTGAAAAACAACATTCGCCGTTTGCCGGACAGTGAGCTGGAACTGATGCAGATCATCTGGCGGCAGGAAGGGTCGGTTTCCCGGGCGGACATCGAGCAGCAGGTATGCGCCTATCACGCGCTGGCGCCTACCACCATCCTGACCCTGCTGACCCGTCTTTGTGAAAAGGGCTTTCTTACCGTGGAAAAGCAGGGGAGAGCCAACCTTTACGCACCGCTGATCTCCCAGCGTGACTATCTGGCTGCCGAAAGCCGCACGCTGCTGGAGAAACTTTACGGCGGCTCCATGAAAACCTTCGCCAACGCCCTGTGCGACAGCGGCATCAGTAAAGAGGAACTGGAGGAACTTCGCGGCTTGCTGAAGGAGGGATCCCTGTGAGTATTCACCGTGTTTTCTGGGCGATTTTCCTGCCTGCGATCGTGGCCTTTGCCTTTGCGCGGGAAATGGAGTACGAGCAAACCGCCAGTCGATTGGGCGTTATTCTGAAAAAGAAACCCGGCCGCGTGACCGTGGTCTATCAGTCGCCGCTGTTTATGGTGGCCATGCTGATGTCGATGGCGCCGGTCTACTTTGCGATACTCGGTTTCAAAGACGGCGCCTGGGAGTTGATGGATCTGCTTCTGGAAGCGATGATCCTGTTGAGCATCTACTATGCGGTGCTGCTGCTGGTGCTCCCTTTGCTGCGGAGGATAGTAAGCGCACGGGCCTGTGCCACGCTGTGGCTCCTGCCGTCCTTTTTGTACTGGCTGCCCCATATGTGGCGCAATTATCCCGTTATACCCAAAGTGGTGCTGCGGATGCCGCACCGATGGGCGGAGATCCTGGGTGTGGTGTGGCTCGTCGGTTTCGTGGCGGTGCTGGCGTGGAAGATCACCGGCCATTTGCTGTTCCGCCGGGAAGTGCTTACCGACGCCTACGAGGTGACCGACCATGCCATTTTGGAACTGTGGGAGCGTGAGCTGCGGCTCATCGAGCGCAAAAAGCCCATTTCGCTGCTGTACAGCCCCCGTGTCGCTTCGCCCATGACCATTGGAAAGAGCAACCGGTCCATCCGCACCCTGCTGCCCGAGCGTGCCTATACGGCCAAGGAGCTGGAACTGATCTTCCGTCACGAGCTGCGGCACGTGCAGCGGCTGGATGTGGACACCAAGATGTATTACGCCTTTTGTCTTGCCCTGTGCTGGTTCAATCCGCTGGTTTGGATCGCGGTGAAAAAGGCCGCCGCCGATCTGGAACTGTCCTGTGACGAGATGGTGCTGCACGGCAGGGAAGAGGCGGAGCGGCGGCGGTACGCCGAACTGCTGCTGGATTGCGCCGGCGATGACCGTGGTTTTACCACCTGTCTGTCGTCCTCGGCAAAGACTTTGCGCTATCGCCTGAAGAATGTGATGGGGCAACGGGAGCGGCTGGACGGTGTTCTGTTGGTGGGCTTTTGTCTGTCGGTGCTGCTGTTCTGCAGCGGCATGGTGGTGGTCAGCCGCTCTTACGGCACGTTGGATGAGGTTTTGTTCAAGCAGCTTGAGGACACGCAAGTAACGAGGCTGTATGCTTCTGAATACGTTGCATCCTATGATTACGCGGAGCGTGTCTATGGCTGGGATTCCGAAGGCCTGACGGCGGTACTGCGTGAGATCCCGGTGACCAAGGTGATGGAGCGGTCGAGCGTCAAACTGGATCTTACACCGGGTCCGCAGATGTATGTCCTGTACGACAGGTTGGAGTTGGATATCTCACAGGAGTGGATCAAAATCACCCGTAGTCCGATGAGTTCGTTGAAGGGCGTTTACCGGGTGGATGGGCCGATCGACTGGGATGCGCTGTTTGCCTGTGTGGACTTTGATGCACCTGACCCCGATCCCGGACCGGTGCGGCCCCGATTGGCTTATTACATCTCACACAGGGAAAATGCCGACGAACCCTTCGGCGCCGTAGACTGCCTGTTGGCGCGCACCGACGATACCGGTCAGGTTTGGCCTATGGATGAGCCGCTGACCAACTGGGATCACACCGGCGGTATTTCCGGATACGCTCTGCCCGAGGGTGCTACCGTGCGGTTTGACTTTACCTACGACCCCGTGTGGTATACGGTGGAAGTCATTGGTCGAAACGGGGAAGAAGCTTATACTGTAAAGGGCGAGGACTTGCCGGACCATGTGATGGAATTGGCGACCTATTCGGCCAATTACCGCATCCGGGCGTTCTTCAGCAGCTATCGGAATACCACCTACGATATGGAGTTTTATTTCCACATTGATCTTTCCGAGGAAGAATAAGAAAAGGGCACCTGCGCTTGCAGGTGCCCTTGATTTTTAGAAAGAAAAAAGCTCGTCTTTCGACGAGCTTTTGGTGCGGATGAAGGGACTTGAACCCCCATGAAATTGCTTTCACATGGACCTGAACCATGCGCGTCTGCCAATTCCGCCACATCCGCGACTGCTTTATTATAATATCGCATCCCATGAAAAAAGTCAAGCATTTTTTGAAAGTTGTCAAAAAATGTAAATTGCCGTGTAAGATGCCAATAGAGAAGAAAAGCTTTGACAAATGCGGTGAAATAGCATATAGTTAATTTATTGTAATAAAGTCTTGAAACCGAGGGAATCACTATGAAACTGACTGAATTATTTAAGAAGGACGGACAGCTGCTCTCTTTCGAGGTTTTTCCTCCCAAGACCGACAGCGCCTTTGACAGTGTAAAATCTGCTACCGAAGAGATCGCCAAGCTGCGTCCCTCTTTTATGAGCGTCACCTACGGCGCCGGCGGCGGTACCAGCAAATATACTCTGGAGATCGCCAAGAACATCAAGGCCCAATACGGTGTGCCCACTCTGGCCCACCTGACCTGCGTTTCCTCCACCCGTGAGACCGTCAAGGCCCGTATCGAAGACATGAAGGCTGCCGGTATCCAGAACGTGATGGCGCTGCGCGGCGACCTGACCCCCGAACTGATGAACAGCGACCGCAGCGGCTGGGTCTATCAGCACGCTGAGGACCTCATCCGTGAGCTGAAGGAGGCCAACGCCGATTTCTGCATCGGCGGTGCCTGTTATCCCGAAGTCCATCCCGAAAGCGCCAACCAGGCCGACGATATCCGGCATCTGAAGGAGAAGGTGGAGGCCGGCTGCGAGTTCCTCACCACCCAGATGTTCTTCGACAACAATCTGCTGTACAACTTCCTGTACAAGATCCGTGAACAGGGCATTACCGTGCCCATCGTTCCCGGCATCATGCCCATCACCAACGCCAAGCAGATGAAGCGTTCCATCGAGATGTCCGGCTGCTATGTGCCCCAGCGCTTCAAGAGCCTGCTGGACAAGTTCGGCTCTTCTCCCGCCGCCATGAAGCAGGCCGGTATCGCCTATGCCACCGACCAGATCATCGACCTGTATGCCAACGGCATCAAGAACGTCCACGTGTACTCCATGAACAACCCCGACGTGGCACAGAAGATCCAGAGCAACCTGTCCGATATCATCGGCTGAACCAACGGAAAAGAAAAGCAGTATCCCGTGTGGATACTGCTTTTTGTTTAGCCTTCAAAGGGGAAGCGGTAGTCGAGGTTCAGCTTGTCCCGCAGTTCGATCATTTCCTGCTGGACGGATGCGTTGACGGGGACGCCCTTGTCCTTGCGCTCCAGCCATACCAGATATTCCTTTTCGCCGGCGGTATAGATGCGTTCCTGGCCGGGGGCCTTTTTAGAGGCACGCAGCGCGCGGCAAATATCACCGGCGGTCTTGCGGAAGGTCTCCTGCCCCATAAAAGCGTCGGGATCCACCACGAAGAAGAAATGGCCCAGGTGATACATCTGGGGCTTTCCTTCGGGGCTGACGCCGGTGAGGGCCTTCATAAACTGGCTGCCGGTAAAGGCCGCCGACAGGATCTCCACCACGGCGGCGTAGCCGTAGCCCTTGTAGCCGCACATTTCGTCGCCGATGCCGCCCAGCGGTGCCAGAGCGGCAGTGCCGTCCACCAGAGCCTTGAGGATGGCGTCGCTGTCGGTCATGGTACCGCCGTCCTGGGTGACCACCATGCCGGCAGGGGTCTCTTTGCCGCTGCGGGCGTAGTATTCGATCTTGCCCCGCTGCACGATGGAGGTAGCGCAGTCCAGGCAGAAGGGGAACTCTTCGTCGGTGGGCAGAGCAAAGGTCAGCGGGTTGGTGCCCATCATGTTTTCCACGCCAAAGGTGGGGGCGATAGAGGGCCGGGCATTGGTGCCGGTGATACCGACCATACCGGCCTTGCTGGCCATGGTAGCCCAGTAACCGGCAATGCCGTAGTGGGTGGAATTGCAGATGGCGCCGCCGGCCATGCCGTAGGTCCTGGCCTTTTCGATGAGCTTTTCCATCATGCGGTAGCTGGCCACCATGCCGATGCCGTCGTGGGCATCCATCACCAAAGTGGTGGGGGTCTCTTTGAGGATCTCCAGCTTGGTTTCGGGCAATAGGGTACCCTTGACGATACGGTCGATATAAATGGGCTTGAAGCGGTTGCAGCCGTGGCTTTCGATGCCCCGGCGGTCAGATTCCAGTAGAACGTCGGCGCAGATAGCGGCGTCTTCGGCGGGAACGCCGTATGCCTTGAACACATCGATCATGAAGGCGTTCATGGTCTCCCAGGAAACGTAGGGTCTGTTTTCCATCGTAATTCCTCCCATAATGCAAAAAAATCCTTGTCGAAGGACAAGGATCATTTTGGTGCAGCCAGGGGGACTTGAACCCCCACTCCGTTTCCAGAACTAGCACCTCAAGCTAGCGCGTATGCCAATTCCGCCATGGCTGCGAATGCCCCATTATAATAGCATACTGCCGGGAAAAAAGCAAGAGGAAAATTGACAGTCCCGGCATTTCAAGGTATAATCAGCCCAATAGATCATGGAACAGAAAGGTGGATGAGGGAGCTATGGCAAAGATCCTCATCATCGGCGGCGGCGCGGCAGGTATTGCGGCGGCGCTGACTGCCGCGAAGCGTTTGCCCGGTCAGCAGATCACCCTGCTGGAGCGCATGGACCGGGTGGGCAAAAAGATTTTGGCCACCGGCAACGGCAGGTGCAATCTGACCAACGCCAACGCGGGGCCGTCCCACTTTTACAGCAGCGACAAGGGCCTGCTGCGGCAGGCGCTGGAACATATGCCGCCCCGGCAGGTGCTGGAGTTCTTCTCGGAACTGGGCCTTCTGTGCCAGGAAGAGGACGAAGGCCGTATCTATCCGTACTGCAAGCAGGCATCCATGGTGATGGACGTACTGCTGCTGGCGTTGGAGCGGGCCAATATTGACGTACAGTGCGGCTGTGCCGTTACCGCCATTGAGCGGAAAAAGGGCCGGTTTACCGCCAAAACGGCCGACGGTCGCAGTTTTTCCGCCGAGCAGGTGATCCTCACCGCCGGCGGTAAGGCAGCGCCCAAGCTGGGCTCCGACGGCAGCGGTTATCGGCTGGCGCAGCAGCTGGGCCATACCTGTGTACCGGTCTATCCCGCCCTGGTGGCGCTGAAGTGCGATATGAACGGCCTCGGCGGCCTGAAGGGCATCCGTGCCCAGGCAGGCCTCACCCTGATGGCCGGCGAACATATGCTGGCGCAGGATGTGGGCGAGGTGCAGTTCACCGAATACGGCTTGTCCGGCATCCCCGCCATGCAGGTGTCGGGACGGTTGTCCCGTCTGCGCAAGGGCGAGCGCTGCACGGCGCTGGTGGATCTGTTCCCCCAGTGGCAGCCGGAGGCCCTGTTCCGCTACCTGAAAAGCCGGCAGAAAGCCGATCCGCAGGGCACGCTGGAGACCCTTCTGCTGGGCACCGTCCATAAACGTCTGGCTTATACCGTGCTGAAGAGTGCCGGGCTGCAGCCGCTGTCCCGGGAGAATCGCACGCTGACGGCGGCAGAACTGCACCGCCTGGCCGATTTGCTGAAGGCCTGGCCCTTCCCCGTGACGGGCACCCAGGATTGGGAGTTTGCCCAGGTGGCCGGCGGCGGCATTCCGCTGAAGGAACTTGATTTGACCACCATGGCGTCCCGTGCCGTGCCCGGCCTGTATTTGGCCGGTGAGATCGTAGACGTGATCGGTGATTGCGGCGGTTTCAACCTGCATTGGGCATGGTGCAGCGGTATGCGGGCCGGTGAGGCTGCCGCAAAGGAGGCCGCAAGATGAAGATCCGTACCGGGTGCGACGTGGAATCGGTAGCCCGTTTCGCCGAACTGCTGCAGAAAGAACATTTCTGCCAACGTGTATTTACCGAGGCCGAGCGGGCGCACATCGCCGCCAGCGGCCATCGGGAAGAGACCGCCGCGGGCATTTATTGCGCCAAGGAGGCTATTTCCAAGGCGCTTGGCCGGGGCCTGTTCGGGCTGCAGCCCCAGGAACTGGGCCTCGTATGGGATGAAAAAGGCGCGCCGCAGGCCGCTTTGACGGGCAGCGCCGCGGCACAGTACGGCCATTTGCAGCTGGCGGTGTCCATTTCCCACACAAAGGAAACCGCCTTTGCCACCTGCGTGGCGTTGGAGGAATAAGTCCGTTCAAACAGCCATATCATCTCTCGAGGAGATGATAAAATGCGGAAAAGAAGGATTTTGTGCGTCGTTTGTCTGGTCATCCTTCTGGCGGTTTCGGCCTGCGGAAAGGATCGCTTTTCCCCGGAACAGCTGCAGAAGCGGTATAGCGACCGGGATTTTACGGCAAGGTACACCGTCACCAGCCACGCCGGCTTTTATGCGGTGTACGATCTGGAATGCCAGCGGAAAGACGGGATTTCTACGGTGACCATCCGCTCGCCCCAATCGGTGGCGGGTATTCAGGCGGTGATGCAGGACGGGAACACCCGTCTCCAATACGGGGAGATCTCGCTGGATGCTCTTTTGCCGGAGGTGGCCGGGTTTGCGCCCATGGATGTGCTCCACGGGCTGCTGGAGGATCTGCAGGGGACCGCACCCGCGCAATATGGGCAGGAAAACGGCTTTTTGACGGTGGAATACCGGGAGACGGTGGCTGCCGGGAAACAGGTCGTGAAGATCCTGGCTCTGGATGGGCAGACGCTGGACCTGAAAAGCGCCGAATGTTATCTGGGGGACAGCCTGATCTTATCGGTGGAGATCACAGAGCAGGATTGGGCCGCTTAAATCTTGCAAGCGGCGCCGTTCTGTGGTATACTTATATGCACGATCTTACGGTGCTGTGCATAGAATGCAGTGTGACACGCCGCCTGTTTCACGGGGCGGATCGCAGGCAGTGTTTAAAATCGGTCCCCGCGTGGAATGATATGGTTGCGGACTTGTCCGACTTGATTCCTGCGGAGCGTGATTGCATTGGATAACAGTATCGTCAGACGGGGAGAGATCTATTACGCCGATCTCAGCCCGGTGGTCGGCAGCGAACAGGGCGGGATGCGCCCGGTGCTCATCGTACAGAACGACGTGGGCAACCGCTACAGTCCTACCGTGATCGCGGCAGCCATCACTTCCCAACAGAACAAAGCACGTCTGCCCACGCATATCGAGATCGAAGCCAGAACATACGGCCTGTCCAAAAACTCGGTGGTGCTGCTGGAGCAGATGCGAACACTGGATAAACGCCGATTAAGAGAAAGAATGGGCTGCCTGGATGAAAAGGCCATGCAGCGGGTGGACGGCGCCATTGCCGTCAGCCTGGGCCTTCGGGCCGAACGGGATACCGCAACGGAGGGATAACATTGAAAAACAAGAGATGGACGATTTGGCTGACCTGTACCCTGGTCGCCGTGCTGATGGTGGCCGGTCTGGGCGTTATTGCCGCCGAATACGGCAGTCAGAGTGATCCGCTGGTCACTCTGAGCTACATAGAAGAAGTCCTCCTGCCGAACACCAAGGAATCGGTGGATGAACAGATCGAAGAGGCTTTGGAGGAGTATGAGGATCTGCTTTCCGAACAGTCCGACGATCTGGAGGAATACATTGATGATAAGCTGCGTTCCTTCGCTTCCGGCGATGTGGATGAAGAGCTGATCGAAGAGATCGCCAAGCAGATCGTGGCCGCAGGGGGTTCTTCCTCCGTCAGCAACGCTCCCTGGGCTGTCATCACCGTGCCTGCCGGCGCTACCGTGGCTTGCGAGCCGGGCGTCCAGGCTGTCGTCCGCAGCGGACAGGCCGCCTGTGTTTCCGGTATGGTGGATCTCAGCAACGGTGAAACGCTGGGCAACGGAAAGAAGCTCGCCCTGAACCATATGTACGTTACCGACGCTGCCGGTCAGGGATTTACTTCCGCGCAGGGCTGTACCGTTCTGATCTCCGGCGGATATACCGTTCAGTAAGGTTAAGATTTTTACAGTACACGAGGACACTCGTGTACTGTTTTTTTATGTCCGCGCATAGAATGACATGACGGAAACGGGGTGACACAAATGGAAGCGTGCGGCTTGTATCTCGGCCGGCGGGAAGTGGGACGGGTTCATTGGACGCAAAACGGCGGCCGCCTTACGGTGGAGTGCCGCTGTCCCTATGAAGCCGGCATGATCTATCGTGTGGTGCTGCAAACGGATGGGGATGTGCATCGCCTTGGGGTGATGCTGCCCGAGGATCAGAACTTCGTGCTGCGCCGGGAACTTCCGGCAGGATCTATGCCGCATGCTGCGTTTGTTGACCGAACATTGCCAGGGGAGGCGCATCTGCCGGGGCTGCCTCTGGCATTTTCCGCGTTTGTGGAGGATCGGGAGGAAGGACGGTCTCTGGGGTGTGTACCGGACGGGAGGCTTTTGTGCGGCGATTGGATGGCGGTGCGGTTTTTGCTGTTTCCATTGCCGCCGGGTGGGGCGTGCTGTGCGGCAAGCCTGCTGTGTATCACCACGCCGGTGGCGCACAACGGGGTACTGTACGGCGTGGTGTGCAGGCGGGGCGAGCGGTATCTCCCGCTTTCGGACACGATTCGCAGAGACGGTGTGGTATGGTAAAGCCGAGGTGATGGAATGCGGGTGGTCTATGTGGACACGTTGTTTTTTCTCAATTTGTCGGTGGATTATCTGCTGCTGCTGCTGACGGCACGGCTGACGGGGGAATACCGCAGCCGCGGCTGGCTTGCGTTGGGCGCGGCCGTGGGGGCGGTACTGGCGGTCATGCTGTACTTTTTGCCTACCTCGTTTGGGCTGGGGGTGCTTCTGCGGGGCGGTACCTGCGCCGTGACGGTGCTGACTGCCTTTGGACTGCGGCCTGTAAAACGCCTTGCGCACCTTTGCGGAACCTTTCTGCTTTTAACGCTGGTGCTGGCCGGGGCGGTGTTCGCCGTCACGGCAGGAAACACGGGAGGATTTTTGCGGAACGGCGTCTTATATGCTGATATTTCCTGCACTGTAATGCTGGTTGGCTTTACAGTTACTTATCTGCTTTCCGGGATGATTTTGGGCAAAGGAAGGGCACAGCCCGGTCGAGTCTGGCGTGATGTACGGCTGGACAACGATGTGCGGGAGGTGCGCTTCCGGGCTCTTTGCGACAGTGGAAACCTGCTTCGGGACCCCATCAGCGGCCGGCGGGTCATGCTGGTGCACAGCGGAGTGGTGGCAGATCTGTTTGAAGGGCCGGGAAAGGCGCTGCTGCAGAGCCTCGCGGACAGACAGCCGGAAGAGTTGCTGCAGCAGCTTCGGCGATGCTGCAAGACCGCCTTTTGGCTGCTTCCGGTGCACACTGTCAGCGGAGAACGCATGATCCTGGTGTTTCGCCCGGAGCGTATCTGGATCGACGGAAAACCTGTGGGAGAGTATTTGGTGGGGCTTTCACCCACTACGCTGGATATCGGTGAGGACTGTCAGGGATTGATAGGAGTGTAGCAAATGGTTTGGAACATTCAGCGAAAAATCTGGAGAAAAATCTGCAAAGCAATAGAGCTTTACATGTTTGATGTTCACTACATAAATGGGGCGGATACGCTGCCGCCGCCGTTGGCGGCGGACGAAGAGCAGCGGATCCTGCGGGATTACGACGGAACGCAGCTGGCTGTGCGGCAGATCCTGATCGAACACAACCTGCGGCTGGTGGTCTACATCGCCCGGAAGTTCGACAATACCGGGATCGGTCTGGAGGATCTCATCTCCATCGGCACCATCGGCTTGATCAAGGCGGTGAATACCTACCGCAGCGACAAAAACACCAAGCTGGCCACTTACGCTTCCCGCTGTATCGAAAACGAGATCCTTATGTATTTGCGGAAAAGTGTCAACCAGCGCACCGAGGTATCCATTGACGAGCCGCTGAACACCGATTGGGATGGCAACGAACTGCTGCTGTCCGACGTGCTGGGCACCGAGCCGGACTGTGTCATGCGGCCGGTGGAAGACGACGTGGAAAAACAGATCCTGTTCCGTGTGCTGAAAAACCTGCCGGAACGGGAGAAAACCATCATCTCCCTGCGTTTTGGCCTGGCCGGGCGGGATGAAATGACCCAGAAAGAGGTGGCAGATCAGCTTGGGATCTCGCAATCCTATATCTCCCGGCTGGAAAAACGCATCATCCAGCGCATGAAGAAGGAAATGCTGCGGGCGCTGTAGCCCTTTTGGTCGGCATTTGACGAACGAAGAGACCGCCGCCGCGGCATGAAGCTTTTTTCCGTTGGCAATACTGTTGTCAAACGAGGAAAAGCGAGGCATGCCCATGCAAACGAAGGTAGAGATCTGCGGCATCAATACATCCAAACTGAAGGTCCTGCGCAACGAAGAAACCATGGCGCTGATCCGCCGGGCGCAGGCGGGGGAACACCGGGCCAAGGACGAGGCGGTCATGGGAAATCTGCGGCTGGTGCTGTCGGTGGTACAGCGGTTTTCCAGCCGGGGAGAACCCATGGACGACCTGTTTCAGGTGGGCGTTATCGGCCTGCTGAAGGCCATCGACAATTTTGACACCAGCCAGCCGGTGAAGTTTTCCACCTACGGCGTTCCCATGATCATTGGCGAGATCCGGCGATACCTTCGGGACGGAAGCCGGGTGAAGATCAGCCGAAGTCTCCGGGATAACGCCTATCGGGCGCTGACCGCCAAAGAACGGCTCATTTCGCTGAACCAGCGGGAACCCACCGTGGAAGAGATTGCCAGGGAGATCGGTCTGCCCCGGGAGGAAGTGATCTTCGCGCTGGACGCCATCGCCGACCCGGTATCTCTGTACGAGCCGGTATTTCAGGACGGCACCGATTCGGTGTGCGTCATGGATCAGGTGCGGGACGAGCGCAGTACCGACGACAGCTGGTTGGATCAGATCGCCATGAAACAGGCGATGGAGGAACTGACCCCCAGGGAAAAACGCATCCTTGCCCTGCGGTTCTACGATGGAAAGACCCAGGTGGAGGTGTCCGGCGAGGTGGGTATCAGTCAGGCGCAGGTTTCCCGGCTGGAAAAAGGCGTTCTGGACAAGATCAAGCGCTGCATGCGGTAATGAACAACGGCCATCCGGGGGATGGCCGTTGCTTTTTGTGCCCAAATCCGCTATAATCGGCACCAAAGGAGCGTGACCGATATGTGTGGGATCAAACATATGAATTGGCAGGACATTCCGGCCAAGCGCAGAGCAGAACATGAGGATTACCAATACGACCGAAGAAAGTTTCTGGGCTTTGGCGAGGCCTCCAATACCTGGGTCAGCGTTTACGAGATCCCGCCGGGGAAGTCGGCCTATCCCTATCACTATCACCACAAGAATGAGGAGACCTTTTTCATCCTTCGGGGACAGGGTCTTTTGAAAACCCCGGAAGGGGAGCGGACGGTGAGGGCGGGTGACCTGCTGTTTTTCCCAGCCAACAGCGACGGCGCCCATAAACTGACCAATCTGTCGGATACCGAGGACCTTGTGTATTTGGATTTTGACGTGGTACACGATCTGGACGTGGCAGTCTATCCCGAGACCGGGAAGCTGGGCGTTTGGGGAAAGAATATCAACCGCGTCTGGCGTGAGCAGGACGATGTGGACTACTATGACGGAGAATGAATCATGAGCAGACAGTGGAACGCGCTGGGAGTGTCCCATCGCTTTATCAAACAGCAACTGCCCAGGGGCGGAATCGCCATTGACGCCACCGCCGGAAACGGCGGCGACACCCTCATGCTGTGTGAAACGGTGGGGGCAGATGGTCGTGTGCTGGCTATGGATATCCAGGCGCAGGCCGTGGAGAATACCAAAAAACTGCTGGAGGATGCAGGCTGGAGCGGCATCGCGCAGGTGGTTCTGGACAGCCATGCCAATCTGGAACGGTATGCCCAGCCGGAAAGCGCCGATTGCGTGGTGTTCAATTTCGGCTGGCTGCCCGGTGGTGACCACAATATTTTCACCCGAAAGGAAAGCAGTCTGGAGGCTATTGAAAAAGGCCTGCGCTGTTTGAAACCGGGCGGCATCATGAGCCTCTGTGTTTATTACGGGCGCAATAACGGCTACGAGGAGCGGGACGCCATTCTGGAATACGTCCGCGGTTTGGACCATCGGCAGTTCACCGTGATGGTGGTGGACTTTGCTAACCGGATCAACGACCCGCCTATTCCGATCTTTATCGTAAAAGAAGGTTAAAGATATTCCCCATGTCAAATGGCAGGAGGCATAAAACCGTTTACTGATCCGCAAGGGGGCTGCCGTGTGATAGAACGGACGAAACCGTTCGGCATTGAATACGGTTGAACAGACAGAAACAGCCGCCCCGTACGCGGGGCGGCGGTTTTATTCAGCAAATTAAGTCGAGAAAGTCTTTTTGAATTTCTCTATCATAGAAGCATAAGGAGGTGAACAGGAATGGATGGGCATATCGAAGCGGTTCAAAAAATGCAGGACTACATTACAACGCACCTTGATACATGTATTACAATGGCGGACCTTGCGAGGGTGTCACAGTATTCGCCGTGGTACTCCTATCGGCTTTTTGTCGACTTGCTCCACATGACGCCCGCTGTTTACATCAGGCGGCTGCGGTTATCGCAATCGGCACTCCGATTGCGAGATGAAGCAGTAAAGATAATTGATGTTGCGTTTGACACAGGATACGAGAGTGTGGACGGCTATCAGCGAGCATTTTACAAAGAGTTTGGATGTAATCCTTATGAATATTCCGTATGTCCTACACCAATTTATCTGTTCAAGCCTTATGGAATCAAATATGCTCAAAAAAAGGAGAATGCAGAAATGAGCGAAGTGAAGAGTGTTTTCTTGCAAGTAGTGGAGAAACCTGAAAGAAAGGTCATTATTAAACGAGGTAAAGAAGCAACAGAATATTTCAAATACTGCGAAGAAGTTGGTTGTGATGTATGGGGATTGCTTTGCAGTATGAAAGCAATTAGTGGTGA
>JAFYPP010000106.1 GCA_017559995.1 Clostridia bacterium
CAGGCCGGCGCACAGCCCGGTGAGGCACCAGATGAGAGTCCGCTGCGGCAAATATCCCCGGGCCACGTCCAGTGCGGCGCCCAGCACCGCCCCCACGCAGGCGCCTACCGTACCGCCGCCAAAGGCACCTGCCAGCAGCACCGCGAAAGCGCCGCCAGCTCCCGAGAGGGAAAACCCGCCCCACAGTTCCACCGGCAGCAGCGCCAGCAGCAGGGCCAGAAAGGCCGACAGCTTTCCCCACAGCTGCAGGGGCGACCGATCGTCCCCGCTCTCTCCCAGCAGCATACCGAATCCCAGACAGAGGGCGCCCTCGCACAGCAGCAGCAGGACGGCCCGTCCGCCCTCACTCAGCACCACCACCCCTTTGACCAGCACCAGCGCCAGGGCGGCACAACCGGGAAAGAACGCCTTGACCCGGGCGGTGGCGGTGCCCTCCAGCACCATGCGGCAGGCCAGCACCACCATGGCCGCCGCGCCGTAGACCAGACCGGCCCTTCCGCCGGCCATCCCGGCGGCAAACACGCCCGCGGCCGCGGGCAGCGGGTGCGCGCCCACCGATAAAAAGGCCAGACCGAAGGGTGCCATCCCCTCCGCCGGACGCGCCAGGGTGAATACCCCGGCCAAAAGCGCCGCGGCAAGCTGCCGGACCACCCGGCTGCGCCCCTTGGTTTGCTGTGTCATAATGTTCCCCCGTTTCCTGTTTTTTCTCCATTGTAGCGTGCGCGTTCCGAAAAACGTGGGGAGAAATGGCACGGGAAATACCTCCCGGCGCCGTACTTTTCGTTGTTTACGATTTCTTTATTGCATTATGTTGGGATTTTCCTTATAATAAAATGATAAAATGTAAGAAGTATGCCCGTTTATGGAAATAAAAAAGGAGAACGCTATGCATCTCACCCGTCCTCAACAGCCCCAACAGCTGCCCGAGGCCCTTCGCCGGGCCGGTTTTCTGCTGGTGCTCTTCCTGTGTCTGTTCATCCCCTTCCGCACGCCGCTGTCCGACCTGACGGTCTCCGCCGTCAAAGCCGTTCCCGACGTGCTCATCCTGTGTCTGGCCGCATGGTACGCCGTCACGGTGCGGTTCCGTTTCCGCTTCACCCTCCACGACGTGGTCTTTCTGGCCTTTTTGGCGGTAGGCCTGGTCAGTACGGCGGTGGTCAACGGCAACGGCGTGGGCCTGTTCGTGTACCAGACCCGCTCCATCGGCATTTACTATATCCTCTATTTCATCATCCGTAATTTCGGTTTCGGGCAGCGGGAACTGATCCGCATGACCCGCGTCCTGCAGCTGGTCTCGGTGCCCCTGTTCCTGCTGGCCATGGTGGAAAAGGTGTTCAGCAAGACCTTCCTGTTTAACACCGACTTTGCCTCCGGTCTGGACAAGGTGAACTTCGGCCGCCTGTACTCCATGTTCTACAACCCCAACACCTACGGCCTGTTTCTGGTGTTCGTCATCCTGCTGAGTCTGGTGATCTGGTATCTGGCCGATGAAAAGACCCCCCTGTGGCTGTACTGCACCCTGGCCATCTCCCTCTATATGACCATGTCCCGCAGTTCCATGATGATCCTGGCCGCCGTGCTGCTCTTCCTGCTGGTTCTGGTGTGGCGGGGCAAAAAGGTGGAGATCCGCTGGAAAAAGCTCATCCTGTGGTGTGCCTGCATGGGCGTCTGCGCTTTGGCGGTGACCTATGCCACCGGCTATGCCGCCCAGATCTATTTTGAAAAATACGGCAAGTACGCCGTGGTGGAAAACCTGTCCAACACCCACGCCAACGCCATCAGCCGCGTCACCTATATCACTTCCTCCGGCGAGGAGTGCGTAGGCTACGGCTTCGGCGGCGTCACCTATACCGACATCGAATGCACCACTCCCCTGAACGATTACGGCGCGGTGGTTTCGGTGGGCGACAACCGGTATATCCTCACCAATCAGGGCGGCCGTCTGGTGGAAGAGTTTCTGGCACTGCCCCCCGCGGAGCAGTCCGCCCTGCTGGACGGCTCGGTGGTGCGCGACGGCGAAGTCCGCCAGAACTCGGTGATCCAGAACATCCAGAACTCCTTTGACGTCACCGCCTCCGACCGTTTCGGCGAGCTGGATGACGACAAGCTGTATACCGCCGCCAACAACGGCCGTCTGTTCGCCCTGCAGCTGGCCCTCCGGGTTTGGGGCGACCACCCCGTGGTGGGCACCGGCTTCGGCACCTTCGGCTCCTCGGCCAGCCTCACCTGGGTGCCCGACATCTACTACGATTACGATATGCTGGAGGGCTTCTACGCCGACAACCAGTTCGCCTGCGTGCTGGTGGAGACCGGCACGGTGGGCTTCCTCCTCTTCCTGGCCTTCCTGCTGTGCACCCTGTGGTATCACCGCGGCAATCTGCTGAAGGTGATCACCTGCGTCATCATCGCCTGGTTCGGCGTGTTCTATAACATTCTGGAGATCCAGATGGGCGCCATGCTGCTGTGGACCATCCTCTCCCTGGACCTGGGCCGGATCACCCCCCGGGATCTGCTGAACAAATAATCCGCTCCGGCAAAAGGAGGCATCGCCTATGGCGAGTCAAGACAACAAGATCGTCCGTGCCATCACCGGCGTCACCTGCGTGATGGTGCTGGCAAAGGCGCTGGCCATGCTGCGCAACATCCTGCAGGCCCGCGTATTCGGCGCCGGGCCGGAGGTGGACCTGTTCACCCAGGCCAACAACTATACCGTGTCCCTGTTCACCACCGTGTGCTACGCCCTGTGCGTGGCGGCCATCCCGCTGCTCACCCAGAAGCGGCTGAAAAGCCGGGAAGAGGGCTTCCGCACCGCCGACCGGCTGATCTCCAACACCCTCATCCTGTCCCTGGGCCTGATGGCGGTGCTGTATGCCCTGTCGGGCGCCGGCGTCATCCAGCGGCTGCTGGGCGTCACCGATGAAAGCGGCCTGTTCCGGCAGTGCTTTGCCGTGCTGCTGCCCTCCCTGCCCATCATCACCCTCACCTATCTGCTGCTGGCCCTGTTTCAGTCCATGGGCCACTTCACCCTGCAGGGCAGTCTGAGTCTGCTCTACAGCGTGGTGCTGTGCGGCATTCTGGTGCTGTTGGGGGAGAAACTGACCCTGGGCTCTCTGGCCCTGATCACTTCGCTGGGCTGGCTGCTGCAGCTGGCCATGACCTTCCCCTACATCAAAAAGGAGCGGTACCGCTTCCGCTTTTCCCCCAACTTCCGGGAAAAGGAGTACTGGACCTTCCTGCGCACCGGCGTGGCCACCATGTTCAACGCCGCCCTGTTCCTGCTGTGCTATCTGGTAAACACCCGCTTCGCCGCCGGCATGGCCGACGGCACGGTCTCCGCCTTTTTCTACGCCGACCGCCTGTACGAGCCGCTGACCACCACGCTGGTATACAGCGTCAGCATCGTCCTGTTCCCCAAGTTCAGCCAGCAATTCGAGGAAATGGAGCACACCCAGTACCGCCAGTATGTGGTCCACGTGCTGAAAAACACCCTGCTGCTGGTGCTGCCCCTGTCCCTCCTGTTCACCGCCTTCGGCACCCCCGTCATCAAGGTGCTGTTTGAGGGCGGCAGCTTCACCGCTGCCGACACCGCCCTGTGCGGCGGCATTTTCTCCATGTACGCCCTGGGCATGGCGGGATTTTTCATGCTGGACATCCTCAACAAGGCCTATTACGTCATGGGCAAGACTCTGGTGCCCCTGTGCGTCACCGCCGGCGTGCTGGCCTTCAGCTTTGGCTGCAACGCCCTGTGCGCCGGCCTGTTCCCCCAGCGTCCCGAGCTGCTGGCGCTGGGCACCGCCCTGGGCTTCCTGCTGGGCGGCTGCGGTATGTATTTCGGGTTCTCCCGTGCCGACGGGGTAAAAATGCCCTGGAAGCAGCTGTTCTGGGGCGTGATCTGCTCGCTCATCACCGGCGCCGCCGCCTTCCTGCTCTATGACCGATTCGTGCCCGCCGACGCCGGAAAACTGGCGCTGGTGGCCCGGTGCGTGGCCATCGGCGGCGTGGCCATGGTGCTCTATCTCATCGCCATGGGCCCCATGGTCCCCACCAAGGAGATCCTCTCCAAGCTGCGGAGGAAACAGGGATGAACAAGTTCTGCCGCGCGTTTTTGACAGTCTGTCTGCTGGTCAGCCTGCTGTCCGCTGCCGTCCTGTTGGGCTGCCGGTTTTCCGCCGAATGGAACGACCGCGCCGTGCTGGCCGTGATGTCCGACGAGGACGTTGCCGCGCTGGCGGCCGCCTCCGGTGTGGAGGAGACCGTTTGGCGAACCATGCTGGCGCCGGCGGAAGGCTATCTCACCGAAGCCGATCCTTCCAGTCCCCTGCCCCTTGCCCTCATCGAGAACCGGGACCGCACCGGCATCCTCCCGGTGGAAAACTTTGACCCCGAGACCTATCCCGGCCCCACGGTGAAGGCCTTCTATCTGTATACCAAAGAATACGGCCGCATGGCCTATCTGGACGACGCCCAGCGCATCGAGGATCTGCTGTTCCGTGCCGTCACCGACCGTGGCCTGCGTCTGCTGATCCTCACCCCCATGTGTGACGCCGAAGGCACCCTGGTCACCGATCCCGCCGTCTGGCAGGAGATGCTGGACGGTCTGCGGCAGCGGCTGGAGGCCCGTGGCTACACCTTTGGCGAGACCTTCTCCTACGTGGAGTTCGACACGCCCCTGTCGGTGGATATCCTCCGCCTGCTGGCCGGCCTGCTGCCCCTGTTCCTGGGCTGCTGGCTGTTGCTGCGGTTGGTGCCCGCGCTGCGCAAGCCATGGTTGTGGCCTTTGGCCGCTGTGGCCTACTTCGCCGCCCGGATGCTGCTGGGCAGCGCCTTTTATCCCCTGCTCCATCTGGCTGCCGCCCTGGCGTTTTCTCTCTGTGCCGCATATTTCGTGGCGGAATATGGGAAAAAATCCGACGAAAAGCCTCTGTGGCAGACCGTTTTGATCTTCACCGCCGCCTTCACCGGCTGGAGCCTGCTGGGCGGCCTGTGGGTGTCCGCCCTCATGTCCACCCGCACCTATCTGCTGGACTGCGCCATCTTCGCCGGCGTGAAGGTCTCCCTGCTGCTGCCCATGGCCTTTGGCTGCGGCCTGCTGCTGTGGAACCTGCGCCAGCCGCTGCTGCGCACCGGTATCAAAGGCTGGCTGGGTCTCGCCGCCGTGGGCGCCGTACTGGCCGCCGCCGCCCTGGCGCTGGCCCTCCGCTCGGGAGATATCGCCGGCGGCATCTCCAAACTGGAAACCGGTTTCCGCAACTTTTTGGAATACACCCTCTACGTTCGCCCCCGCACCAAGGAAATGCTGGCCGCCGTGCCCTGCATCCCCCTCTTCCTGTGGGCCTGCCGCCGAAAGTTTGCCCCCCTGCAGCTGCTGTGCGGCGCAGGCGTGATGCTGGAGTGCGTTTCGGTGATCAACACCTTCTGCCACGCGGTGGCACCCCTGCAGGTGTCGGTGATGCGCACCCTGTTGGGCGTGGGTCTGGGCATCCTGCCCGGCTTGCTGGCGGCGGCGGTGTTGGAAGCCGTTGCCAAACGGAGAACCTGACAAAAATCCACCGTATCTACAAGATATGGTGGATTTTCTCTATTTTCTTCGCAAAAAGTTCACACTTCTTGTAACCACTGTGTAATTGCTATTCCCGCGTGAATGCTCTATAATAACAGTAGAGTATTGTGCCCTTTGGGCATTCCATAGAATGGAGGCGCTGATTTTGAGCGACGAGAAAAAGACGGTGGGCAAGCGTCAGGCTGCCACCTCTGCCAAACGCAAACGGAAAAACGCCGCTGCCATCCTGGGCGTCGTGCTGGTGGTGCTGACCATCCTGGGCGCGCTGGGCTTCTGCGGCTATACCGCATATCATGTACTGATGAGCACCGACATCTTCCCCGGTGTCCGTATGGGTGACTGTGATCTGTCCGGCATGGACCGCTCCCAGGCCCGCACCGCGCTGGAGGCTGCCTACGGCGGTTCCGGCATCGACGCCGCCATCGACATTCAGGCCGGCGATCAGCAGTTCACCCTCACCGCCCGGGAATGCGGTCTGGAATACGACATCCCCGCCAGCATCGACCAGGCCTATGCCTACGGCCGGCAGGGCGGATTCCTCTACCGTGCCCGTCAGTACTGGACCACCCGAAACGCGCCCCAGCAGATGGAGCTGGTCACCGTGCTGGACCGCAACGTGCTGCAGACCCGTGTGGATGAGATCGCCGCTGCCATCGAGCAGCCCATGGCCCCCTCCGCCTGGTCTTACGCCGACGGCGTGATCACCCTGGACAAGGGTCAGGTGGGCTATTCTCTGGACAAGGAGGCCCTCTGCGCCGCCCTGGACAACAAGCTGCGCACCGCTGACTTCACCGCCATGGAGGCCGTCCGCAAGGAGGCCCATCCCCAGGCCTTGAGCGCCGCCGTGATCGCCGCCGCGGTAAACTGTGACGTGGTGCAGACCACCCTGGACATGGAGGCCGATCCCACCGGCAACACCGTGCGGGAAGGCACCCTGGGCGTCAGCGTTTCCGACAGCGACCTCAACGCCGCCATCGCCTCCGCCAACCGCCACGAGACCGTGCAGTGCACCCTCACCGCGCCCGATTACACCGCCGCCGAGTACAAGGCGCTGCTGTTCCGTGACGTGCTGGGCCAGTGCACCACCGACTTCAACCCCGGCAACGTGGGCCGTACCACCAACGTTCTGCTGGCCACCGACTTCTGCAACGGCGTCATCCTGATGCCCGGCGAGATCTTCTCCTACAACGAATCCGTCGGCCCCCGCACCTATGAGCGCGGCTTCAAGGACGCCACCGTTTACGTGGGCAACTCCGCCGAAGACGGCGTGGGCGGCGGTATCTGTCAGGTCAGTTCCACCATCTATTACGCCGCCCTCCGGGCCGACCTGAAGATCGTGGAGCGCTACGCCCACAGCCGCATGGTCACCTACGTCCCCCTGGGCGAGGACGCCACCGTGGCCTGGGGCAGCAAGGACTTCCGCTTTGAGAACAACACCCCCTTCCCCATGAAGGTGGTCACCTCCCACAAGAAGGACAACCTCACCGTCAAGCTGTACGGCACCCAGACCGAAAACAAGACGGTGAAGATCGTCACCAACCAACTGTCCAAGACCCCCTTCGAGGTGGTCTATGAGATCGACGAGACCCTCGCTCCCGGCACCGAATCGGTGAAGTCCAACGGCTACACCGGCTACCAGACCGAGAGCTACCGTGTGGTGTATATCGACGGCGTGGAAGTTTCCCGTACCTTCGAAAACAAGAGCACCTATAAGAAGTACGACAAGGTCATCCTGCACAATCCCAAGCCGGAGACCCCCACCGCTCCCACCACGCCCGTAGTCAATCCCACGGTGGCTCCCACCCAGCCCGCTCCCACCGAGCCTGCTCCCACCGAGCCTGCCACCGAACCCACCACCGTGCCTGCCGGCGGTTTCCTGACCAACGGCTGATCCTGTCAAAACCCAGCGCCCGGCCAGACGGCCGGGCGTTTTTTATGGCAAAAACCCCCGGGCCGCCCTTGTAAAGTGCGAAAAACCTTGTTATAATAAAGTATCTGTGAGAAATTAACTTTCGAGGTGAAAGAGAAATGGATAAAGGAAAATATTATCTGAGTACGGCCATTGCCTATACCTCCGGCAAGCCGCACATCGGCAACACCTATGAGATCGTTCTGGCTGACGCCATCTGCCGCTTCAAGCGTATGTGCGGCTATGACGTGTACTTCCAGACCGGTACCGACGAGCACGGCCAGAAGATCCAGGAAAAGGCCCAGGCCGCCGGCGTCACCCCCCAGCAGTTCGTCGACGGCGTCGCCGCCGAGATCAAGCGCATCTGGGACGTGATGAACACCTCCTACGACAAGTTCGTCCGCACCACCGACCCCGAGCACAAGGCACAGGTGCAGAAGATCTTCAAGAAGCTGTACGAGCAGGGCGACATCTACAAGAGCGAGTACGAAGGTATGTACTGCACTCCCTGCGAGTCCTTCTGGACCGAGAGCCAGCTGGTAGACGGCAAGTGCCCCGACTGCGGCCGCCCCTGCAAGCCCGCCAAGGAAGAGGCCTACTTCTTCAAGATGAGCAAGTACGCCGACCGCCTGATGAAGCACATTGAGGAAAATCCCCAGTTCATCCAGCCCGAGGCCCGCAAGAACGAGATGGTCAACAACTTCCTCAAGCCCGGTCTGCAGGATCTGTGCGTGTCCCGTACCAGCTTCACCTGGGGCGTGCCCGTGGAGTTTGACCCCAAGCACGTCACCTACGTCTGGATCGACGCTCTGTCCAACTACATCACCGCTCTGGGCTACGGCACCGATCATGACGAGCTGATGCAGAAGTACTGGCCTGCCAATGTGCACCTGGTCGGCAAGGAGATCGTGCGCTTCCATACCATTTACTGGCCCATCATGCTGCACGCTCTGGGTCTGCCCCTGCCCAAGCAGGTGTTTGCCCACGGCTGGCTGCTGTTTGGCAACGACAAGATGAGCAAGTCCAAGGGCAATGTGCAGTACGCCCAGCCCATCGTGGCCCGCTACGGCTGCGACGCGCTGCGCTACTATCTGCTGCGTGAAATGCCCTTTGGCGCGGATGGCAACTACACCAACGAAGCCTTCCTCACCCGCATGAACGCCGATCTGGCCAACGACCTGGGCAATCTGGTGAGCCGCACGGTGGCCATGATTGAAAAGTATTTCGGCGGCGTGCTGCCCGCCTGGACCAGCGCTGTGGACGAAACTGTTGACACGCCGCTGCATGAGCATGTGAAGGCCCTGCCCGCGCTGGTGGAAGCCCAGATGGACAAGCTGCAGTACAGCCAGGCTCTGGCC
>JAFYPP010000107.1 GCA_017559995.1 Clostridia bacterium
AAAAGCCCCAGCAGGAGACCGCTCCCGCAGACGGCGCGCAGTCTGCCAAGGCTGAAGGCGAGCGCAAGCGCCGCCATCGCGGCGGACGCCGCAACCACCGTGGCGGCGGCAGCAAGCCCCAGGCTCCCAAAGCTGAATGATCCCATCACCCCGGCAGACCCAACGGTTTGCCGGGGTCTGCCACATGAGGAAGTTTATGAACCGTATCAAAAACGCTTTTGAACCCGCCTTCCTGAAGCCCATCATCCGCACGGCCTTCCCCATCGCCATGCAGTTTCTGCTGTCGTCGGCGGTGAACCTCATCGACGTGGTGATGATCGGCTCCTTGGGCGATGCCGCCGTGGCGGCTTCCGGCGGCGCCAACCAGATCTTTTTCCTGCTCAACCTGATGCTGTTCGGCATCAACTCGGGCGCTTCGGTCTTTTTGTCCCAGTTCTGGGGCACCCGTGACCTGAAGAATGTCCGCCGCACCATGGGCATGATGTATCTGTTAAGCGCGGCCGCCGTACTGCTGTTCACCGTAGGTGCCGTGGCGGCGCCCCGGCTGCTGGTGAGCCTGTATCTCCACGAGGAACCCGCTCTCACCTTGAGCGCCTCCTATCTGCGCATCGTGGGCATCAGTTATCCCGTCACCGCCCTCAGCATGATCCTGGCCATGGTCTGCCGCTGCACCGGCGACGTTTCCATCCCCACCCGCGCGTCCATCCTGTCCATTCTGCTGAACGTGGGCGGCAACGCCCTGCTGATCTTCGGCCTGTGCGGCTGCCCCGCGCTGGGTCTGGACGGCGCGGCCATCGCCACCGCCGTCGCCCGTACGGCCGAGTGCCTGCTGCTGCTTATCACCGTTTACCGCAACAAATTGCCCGGCGCGGCAAAGCTCCGGGAACTGTTCGCCTTTGACCGCAATTTCGTCAAGCGCTACATCTGCACTGCCTGGCCGGTGCTGCTCAACGAGATCCTGTGGAGCATCGGCATTTCTCTGTATTCCGTGGCCTACGGTATGCTGGGCACCGCCGCTCTGGCGGCCGTGCAGATCTCCAACACCGCCGTCCAGCTGGCCACGGTGTTCACCCGTGGTCTCAGCAACGCCTGCGGTATTTCCATCGGCCGGGCGGTAGGTGCCGGCCAGCGGGAAAAAGCCATCGACTACGGCTACCGCTTTTCCATTTTGCTGCCGGCCACCGGCCTGCTCACCGGTCTGGTGCTGATCGCCATCCATCCGCTGATTTTGGGACTCTATCAGGTGACCCCGGAAACTTTGCATCTTGCCAAGACCCTGCTCATCCTGCAGGCCCTGCAGTATGTCCTCAAGTCGGACAGTATGGTGCTGGTCGTCGGCATCTTCCGCGCCGCCGGCGACACCATGTTCGCCTGTCTGCTGGACACCGGCTCGGTGTGGCTGGTGGGCGTCCCGCTGGCCTTTTTGGGTGTCCGGCTGGGTCTGCCTCTGTGGGGACTTTCCCTGCTGATCTTCTGCGACGACATCGCCAAGGTCACCGTAGGCTTCATCCACCTGTTCCGGGAAAATTGGGTGAAAAACGTCACTTCGCAGATCCAGGAGGGATGATCGTATGGAACATCAATCCCGCTCCCAGCAGGCGCTGGCCGAAGCGCCCCTGTGGCCGCTGATGCTCAAGCTGGCCATGCCGGCGGTCATCGCCCAGCTGGTAAACCTGCTTTACAACATCGTCGACCGCGTTTACATTGGCCATATGGCGGAAAACGGAGACCTTGCCCTCACCGGTCTGGGCCTCACCTTCCCCGTTCTGCTGTCCATCAGCGCCTTTTCCGCTCTGGTGGGCAGCGGCGGCTCTCCCATCGCCGCCATCTTCCTCGGCAAAAAAGACAAAGCGTCTGCCCAGCGCATTCTGGGCAACGGCGTGTTTCTTCTGCTGGTATTTTCCGCCTTCCTGACCGTCCTGTTTTTCGCGGTCAAGGAGCCGCTGCTGTATCTGGTGGGCGCCAGCGAGAAGACTTTTGCCTTTGCCGACCAGTATCTGTCCATCTACCTGTTGGGCACCCCCTTCGTGTTGCTGTCGCTGGGTCTCAACCCCTATATCTCCTGTCAGGGAAAGTCCAAGGTCGCCATGTGCTCGGTACTCATCGGCGCCCTGTGCAACATCATTCTGGATCCCATCTTCATCTTCGCGCTGGAGCTGGGCATCCGCGGCGCCGCTTTGGCCACCGTGGTCTCCCAGGGCATCAGCGCCCTGTGGGTGGTTGGCTTTCTGATCTCCGCCCGCTCCGACCTGCGGCTGCGGCCGCGGGATCTCCGCCCCCGGTGGGATATGATCCGCCGCATCGCCGCGCTGGGCATTTCGCCCTTTATCATGCAGATCACCGAAAGTGCCATTTCGCTGGTGCTCAACAACGGTCTGCAGACCTACGGCGGCGACCTGTACGTGGGCTCCATGACCATCCTCAACAGCGTCATGCAGATCATCTTTGCCCTGAACAACGGCTTTGCCGGCGGTGTTCAGTCCATCATCAGCTTCAACTACGGTGCCCGCAACTTTGAGCGTGTGAAGCAGACCTTCCGCAAGCTCATCGGCGTCACCTTCACCATGGGCGCGGTGTTCACCGCTCTGGTGACCCTGTTTCCCGGCTTTTTCGCCGGACTGTTCACCGACAACGCCCAGTTGATCGCCCTCACCGAAAAGGTTTTGCCCGTTTTCTGCTTCGGCATGTTCGTGTTCGGCATCCAGACCGGCTGCCAGAACACCTTCATCGGTTTGGGTCAGGCCAAGATCTCCCTGTGCTTTGCCCTGCTGCGCAAGGTGGTGCTGCTGATCCCGCTGGCCCTCATTCTGCCCCGTGTGGGCGGTCTGGGCGTGTGGGGCGTCTATCTTTCCGAGCCCATCGCCGACGTGTTGTCGGCCACCAGTATCGGTATCACGTTCCTGTTCTCTTATAAAAAGATTTTGTCCGAAGAAGCCGTCCAACGTGTATAAGGAGGCATCTATGTTCCGCCGTATTACTGTTTTCATACTCTGTCTGCTGCTGTGCGCCGCGCCGGTCATGGCCGCGCACACGGAGGACATCGCTCCCGGGCCGCTGCCCGATCCCACAGCGGAGATCGCCGCGGATCCCGTTCAGCAGGACATCGCCGACCAATGGGCCGCCCTCGTCCCGGAGGCCACGTCGGTCTTTTCGGTGGTGCCCTCCGCCGTGGCGCCTTACTCCATCGGCGCGCTGGACGGCACTTGCCTCAACGACGCCCTGCGTCTGCTGAACTTTTACCGCCGCATGGCCGGTTTGGAGGAGGTCACCCTCAGCGACCATCTGAACGTACAGGCCCAGTACGGCGCCGTCCTGCTGGCTGCCAACAATGACCTGACCCACACCCCCCAAAAGCCCTCCGGCATGGGTGAGTCCTTCTACCGCATGGGCGCCAACGCCTGTGCCGGCAGCAACATCTCCATGCGGTACGGCTACGATATCAACACGCTGCTGCACAGCGCCCTGCAGGCCCACATGGACGAGTTGAGCGCTTCCAACCGGCTGAATCTGGGCCATCGCCGCTGGCTGCTGGATCCCGCTTTGGGCAAGGTGGGCTTCGGTTTGGCGACCTCGTCCACCAACCGCCAGTACATCACCGTCCCCATCTCCGATGACACCGGCACCGGCACCATGCCCGAGGCCGTTCTCTGGCCCGCCGCGGGACACTTCCCCAACAACATTTTCGCCCCCGGCACCCCCTGGTCTGTCATTCTGGACCCCGAGGTCTACCGTGTTCCCCGTGAGACCCAGCTGCAGGTGACCGTCACCCGTCACCGGGACGGCAAGACCTTTGTACCGCCCGTTCTGGACGGTCAGGCCCAGCTCACCGACGAAGGTTCCTATCTGCTGGTGAACAGCGAGAATTACGGTGCCGGTTGCTGCGTCAGCTTTTCCATCGGCAAAACCGCTCTGGGGGACAGCAGCTACTGGGGTGACTATACCGTGCGCGTCACCGGCCTGTATACCCTGGACGGCCAGCACGCCCCCCTGGAATACACCGTCCGGTTCTTTGACGCGGAAGCCCTTTCCCAGCCCTCGGCCTGGGCCATGGACGAGGTGCTGGCCGCCGCCCAGCTGACCCTCATCCCCGAGGATCTCACCGACTTCTATCAGGCGCCCATCACCCGTATGGAGTTCTGCCGCCTTGCCATGCAGTCCATCCGGCAAAAGACCGGCCTCACCAACGAGGAACTGGTGGAGCAATACCGCCTGCCCGGCGTGCTCACCACCTTCAGTGATTGCACCGATCCCGATGTGCTGGCCGCTGCCGCCATCGGCGTGGTCTTTGGTCCCGGTGACGGCACCTTCCGCCCCGGCGACCTCATCACCCGTCAGGATGCCGCCGTGCTGCTGATGCAGGCGGCTGCCGCGCTGGATCTGCCCATAGACGCGGGCGACGGTCTGCTCTATCGGGATGCGGATCGCATCTCTTCCTACGCCCAGCCTGCCGTCAGCTGGGTCTCCCGCGTGCGGGACAGCGTTTCCGGCAATGCCGTTATGGGCGGTCTGGGTGACGGTCGGTTCGACCCCATGTCCTCCTACACCCGTGAGCAGGCCATCCTGACGCTGCTCCGTATGTTCCGCTGGGACCATGCGTAATCTTCACACCGTAAAGGAGTCTTTGTTATGCTGCAGGATCTGGCCTTTGGCCATCTGGACAATCAATACCGTGACCACACGCCCCAGAAGGGGGACGTAGTGGTGTGTATCCAGGGCGGAAGCATCCTCATCGCCCGGGATAAAAACGATGTGCTCACCCTGCCCGCCTTTGAGCAGGTGGAGGTGTGGAGCGAGCACTGGACCCACTGGCACGAGCAGCCCTTCCGCTATGCCTTCACCATGCAGGACGTGCGCTACTTTTTGTGGATGGGCAATGCCGGCGAGCCGGGCGACCCGGCCTTCGCCTACGAAGCCGCCTCCACCCTCCGTCAGGTGACCAGCAAGCACATCTGCTTTGCCGCCATGACCGCCTGGCACATCTTCTGCTGGTACCGGGACAACAAGTTCTGCGGCCGCTGCGGCACCGCCACCGTCCACGACGGTGTGGAGCGCATGATGAAATGCCCCAACTGCGGCAACATGATCTTCCCCCGCATCTCCCCCGCCTGTATCATCGCTCTGGTGGACGGCGACCGGCTGATGCTCAGCAAATACGCCAACCGCAACTACACCCGCTACGCCCTGCTGGCCGGCTTCGTGGAGATCGGCGAGACCGCCGAGGAGTGCGTGGCCCGTGAGGTCATGGAAGAGGTGGGCCTCAAGGTCAAAAACGTCCGCTATTACGGCTCCCAGCCCTGGGGCATCGCCGGCAATCTGCAGATCGGCTACTTCTGCGACCTGGACGGCGACGACAGCGTGACGCTGGACGAAAACGAACTGGCCTCCGCCGAGTGGTTCCACCGGGACGATATTCCCGCCAAGGACGACGGCATCAGCCTCACCCGGGAGATGATCCGCATCTTCTCCGAAGGGAAAGAACCCAAATAAACGCAAAAAAGGATGTGTCTTTCGACACATCCTTTTGTTTTTTATTCCACGATCCGGGGCGGGAGCAGTTCCTCGCACCGGGGAATGGTAAATCGGATCTTGTGTTCCGCCACCCGAAGGGATACCCGGGGCGCCAGGACGATCTCACCGTCCAGGTTGACCGTCATATCCTTGCCGTCCCGGTGCCAGACGGTCATCTCCTTTGCCCGGAGATGTTTGATGTACTGGGGATACTGCCGGTGCTTGCCTGCCTTGTAGGCGCCGATGACCTTCATCACCGTGAGAAGATCCACCGCGTCGATCACCAGCACGTCCAGCAGGCCGTCGGTGGGATCGGCCTCGGGCACGGGATTGTAGCCGCCGCCGTAAAACCGGCCGTTGCCCGCCAGAATGAGGGTGCGGCGGCCGCTGTAGTCCACGCCGTCGATCTCAATGCCGTAAGGCTCGTGAAGGCCCCGCAGCACGTGCTCCACCGTGGAGGCGTGATAGGCCATGGTGCCGTGGAGCAGGGGGATGCGCTTGTACTTCTGCATACCGGAGGCGATGCGGGCATCCACGCCCACGCTGAATACGTTGAAGCACACGCCGCAGTCCGACTCGATGTAATCCAGCGCCACATCCTTGCCGTCGATGAGGTTTTCCAGCTTTTTGAAGGAGGTACAGTCGGCGCCGAACAGCTTGATGAAGTCGTTGCCGCTGCCGCAGGGATAATGGGTCACCGACACGCCGTGGAGACCGGCCGCGCCGGCGGCCACTTCGTTGAGGGTGCCGTCACCGCCGCAGGCGTAAAAACGGATCTCCTCACCGGCGTACTCCACCGCCTTTTTCTTCACCAGTTCCACCGCGTGGCGGGGATATTCGGTGGTGAGGATGTCGTAATCCAACGCCCGTTCCAGGCACACCGCGCGGATATTGGCCGCCACTTCGGTGGTGGTATCGGCCTTGCCCGCCGCGGGATTGATGATAAATACGTGCTTCATGGGATCAACCCTTGAAGTAGGAATACAGGTTGCACTTGATCATGCCGTTGTACAGCTTGCGGCGTTTGTCGGCAGCCTGACCGAACTGCACCTCGAACTGCTCGTCGGAGGTGATGATGTACTTCTTCACCGAGCTGCCCTTCATGGCCTTGCCCAGGTCTGCGTACAGCTTTCGGGCCTGCTGGATGTCCATCATACGGACGCCGTAGGGCGGGTTGGCCATCATCACGCCCTCACGGGCCTTCCAGTCGATGTCCAGAGCGTTCTGCACGGCGTACTCGATGCAGTCGCCAACGCCGGCACGGGCGGCGTTCTCACGGGTGAGGCGCACGCAGTTGGGGTTCATATCGGAAGCCAGAATGGGCAGTTTTTCGTGCTTTTCGGCGGCCAGGGCGGCGGCACGCTCTTCGGCAAAGGCCTGCTTGAAGCTGTCGTTCCACAGGGCGGCGTCAAACTGACGGCGGGCGCCGGGAGCGATGTTCAGGGCGGTCATGGCCGCCTCGATGGCGATGGTACCGCTGCCGCAGAAGGGGTCGATAAAGGGCTCACGGCCCTTCCAGCGGGCCACCTTCACGATGGAAGCCGCCAGAGTCTCACGCAGGGTGGCGTCGTTCTGCTCCAGCTTATAGCCGCGCTTGAACAGAGGAGCGCCGGTGGTGTCCAGATAGATCTCACAGCGGTCATTCATCAGGCTGAACTGGATCTGGTGCTTGACGCCGCTTTCCTCCAGCCAGTCGGTGTGGCGCACCAGCTTGAGGCGCTCCACCACGGCCTTTTTGATGATGCGCTGGCAGTCGGGCACGGAATGCAGCTGGGAGTGGATGGAGAAACCCTTCACGGGGAAGGCCTCCTTCTCACCGATGAAATCCTCCCAGGGCAGGGACTTGACGTTCTCAAACAGAGCGTCAAAGCTCTTGGCGGTGAACTCGGCCACACGCAGCAGGATGCGCTCGCCGCAGCGCAGCACCATATTGGCGCGGGCGCAGGCACGCTCATCGCCGGAGAACAGGACACGGCCGTTTTCGGCCTGGACCTGTTCAAAACCCTTGAACTTCAGTTCGTCGGCCACCAGGCCTTCCACACCCATCAGGCAGGGAACAGAAAAACGGTACATATCAAAACCTCCGTTATTGTCACATAGATAGGTTTATTGTACGGAAAAACATCAATATTTGCAAGCATTTTGGCGAAAAAAGAAAAAGCAGGAGGACTCCTCCTGCTTTTTAAAACTTCATCAGATCAGCTGCTGCTCGTTGATCATCAGCTTGAACTGCAGACCCAACTTTTCAGCAGCCTTGCGGCACATGAGCATACGGCCCATGAAGATCTCGAAATAGTCCATCACCGAGCCGAACCGGTTGTCGACGGTAAGCTTCAGCTTGATGAGGGTATGGGCCTCGTTGATCTTCAGCTCCGACTTGGTCACCGAATAGTTCACCCGGTCGTGAATATCAAAGGTCTGGATATCCTGATTGCGCACACGGCTGCGGCGCACGTCGGATTTGTCCGCCAGGATAAGGGCGGCAGCCACCTCGTCCACCGGGATGCCGGTGCCCTCGTCGTGGTTGCCGATGGCGGTGACGATGGTAGCGATATCCAGGGGATCAAAACCCAGATTGTCCAGAATACGGAAGGCCATGACGGCACCGCTCTGGCTGTGCTCCGAGCGGTTCACCAGGTTGCCGATATCGTGGAGATAGCTGGCGATCTTGGACAGTTCCACCGTATGTTCATCATAGCCCAGTGTTTCCAGAATGTATCCGGCCATCTCGGCCACACGGGTCACGTGGGCATAGCTGTGCTCGGTATACCCCAGCGCCGCCAGAGATTTGTCCGCCTGGGCGATATAGGTTTGAATGGTAGGATTTTCCCTGATTTGTTCGTAAGTCATCATAGTGTCACACCTCCGTGCGTGATTGTTTCTTCACATCTCTTCATACAACCCGATTATAGCACGACCTCACGGAACAAACAAGTAAATTACTGTCAAAGAATTGTAAAGCTCCTGTAAAACCGAAGGGCATCCGCCCTTCGGCGGATGCCCGTTTTGCTTTGCTTATGCACGGCCCTTTGCGCAATAGGGTATGAACCGACCGGGATTTTCTCCGGTAAGTTTTCCGTCCCGATATACCGTCTTGCCGGCTACAAAGACACGTTCGATGCCCTGGGAAAGCACCTGGCCTTTTTTGTAATCCGCCACATCGGTGAGGTTCTCCTCGTCCATCAGCACCAGATCGGCGTCCTTGCCGTCGGCGATGACGCCCTTGCTCTTCAGGCCGAACCGCTGGGCGGTGAGACCGGTCATCTTGTGGATCATCTGCTCGGCGGACACCAGCTTGTGTTCTTTCACAAACAGCCGGAAGGCACGGGGGAAGGTACCGAAGCCACGGGGATGGCTGTTGCCCTCCAGCGTCCGTACCAGACCGTCGGTGCCCACCACGGTATGCTCAAAGGCGGCGATGCGCAGCAGATCTTCCTCGCCCATGGTGAAATAAATGGCGTTGGCGTTGCCCGCCGCCAGAATGTCACAGCAGGCCTCAAAGGGCTCCTTACCGATCTTCGCGCCGTACTCCTCCACCGTCAGGCCGGCGGCTTCCGGCGTGTTGGCGGCACTGGTGACCAAAACACCCGACCAGCCACCGCAGCCGCGCTTGCGGCCGTTGTCCACCTGCTCCCGAATGGAGGCACGAAAGGCGGGATCGTTCAGCTTTTCCCGCAGTTTTTCCGGGCCGCAGGAAAAGACGGCTTTGGGCAGACAGGAGTTCAGGCCGGTGGAGGACGCCGTGTAAGGATACTGATCCAGCGTCACCGAAACGCCCCGTGCGATGGCGTCCCGCACCTGCTGCAGGGTGTTTTCCGACTTGCCCCAGTTGTTTTTGCCGCTGACCTTGTGATGGGAGATGCACAGGCGGCAGCCGGCCTTTTCGGCGATGCGGATGGCCTCGGCCACGCTTTCTTCCACCCGGTCGCCTTCATTGCGCATATGGGTGGCGTAAACGCCGTCGTATTCCGCTACCACCTTGCACAGTTCGACCAGTTCCTCCTCGTCGGCATAGCAGCCGGGAGCATAGATCAGGCCGGAGCTGATACCCACCGCGCCGTGTTCCATGGCTTCCCGCACCATGGCCTTCATGTGTTCCAGTTCCTGTGCCGTGGGGCGGCGGTCATCGTAGCCCATGGCGGCGATGCGCAGGGCGGAATGGCCCACGTACAGCATATAGTTGCAGGCCAGCGTCTGCGCGTCGGCCCACTGTAAGTACCGTTCCAAAGCAGTGAAGTTCTCCCAGCCTTCGGGCATGGCGCCCTGCCGCTGCAGCATCAGTTCCCGTTTGTCCGCCTCGGTGGAGATGGGCCAGATGGTGTTGCCGCACTGGCCGGCGATCTCGGTGGTGATGCCCTGGCTCACCTTGCACAGGCGGCCGGCCTCGGTGCCCAGAATGCGGTCACCGTGGGAATGGGCGTCGATAAAACCGGGACAAAGGGTCAGACCGGCGGCATCCACCACTTCCCTGCCCCGGGCGTTGGCGGCCACCGGCAGGACGATCTTGCCGTCTTTCACCGCCACGTCGGCGGTAAAGGCAGGAGCGCCCGTACCGTCCATCACACGGGCGTTTTTGATCAGAATATCATACATCACAGATTCCTCCTTTGGCACGGCGGCCGCTCACTTGGTTTCCGCCTGCAAAAAATGCAGCACGCCCAGCACTTCCAGCAGCATGCCGGTCTTCATGCCCTGCTCGTCGGGGCAGAACCACTCGTTGTGCAGCATCTGGGGATGGCCGTTGTCCTGACCCACGCCCAGACGGAAGATGGCGCCGGGGCAGGCCAGATTGAAGAAGGCAAAGTCCTCGGCACCCAGACTGGGCTCGGTGCGCAGGAAGGCGTTTTCCTCGCCCAGCACCGACCGGGCGATGTCCAGCATTTCCAGAGCGGTGGCCTCGTCATTGATGAGGGGCGGATACTGGGTGTTCATATACACATCGGCGGTGGCGCCGCAGCAGGCGGCGGCACTTTCCGCAACATCCTTCACCCGCTGCTTCACCAGTTCGGTGGTCTCCAGATCCAGTGCCCGGATGGTGCCCTCCATCTCCACGGTGCCGGCAACGATGTTGCCCTTGGTGCCGCCCTGGATCTTGCCCACGGTGACGATCACGGGAGTGGTGGGGGCCACCGACCGGCTGGAAATGCTCTGCAGGCCGGTGAGCACGTGAGCCGCGGCGATGATGGCGTCCACGCCCCGCTCGGGATGGGCGCCGTGACAGGCACGGCCGTTCACCGTGATGCGCAGGGTGGTGGAAGAGGCGCCCGAACGGCCCGGCATAAAGCTGGCCTGACCGGCCGTCATGTCAGGATTTACATGGAGGGCCAGCACCCGCTTCACGGGAGGCTGTACCAGGCAGCCGGCCTCGATCATCTGCCGCGCGCCGCCGCCCTTTTCCTCGGCAGGCTGGAAAAACAGCTTTACCGCGCCGGGCAGCTGATCCTCCATCTCCTTCAGCAGCTTGGCGGTGCCCATAAGGATGGCGGTGTGCATATCGTGACCGCAGGCGTGCATCACGCCGGGATTCTTGGACGTAAAGGGAGTTTGGACCTTTTCTTCGATGGGCAGGGCGTCCATATCGGCACGGATGCCCACGGCAAAGGGCGCGTTGGGATCGCCGATGGTGGCCACCACGCCGTGGCCGCCCACGTTGGTCTCGTGCGGGATGTTCAGCTTGGTGAGCCAGCCGCTCACCAGCTCCATGGTGCGCTGTTCCTCACCGGAAAGTTCGGGATACATATGGATCTCCCGACGCAGAGCTGCCACCTCGTCGTAGATTTCTTCAATTCTCTGTTTGATCTGCTCTACCATAGTGCCGCATCCTCCTGATCATATGGTCTCGGCACGCCCGTCGGCGGCCGTTTGGTTCTGCTCTCATTATAGTCTTTTGCCGCGGCCCTTTGCAAGTGTTTCAAACAGATTCCGGCCTTTTCTCCGGGTACCCTTGCGCATCGTCTTTCTTTGTGATAAAATTTAAGTTACGCTAAAATTAAGGAGGAATACGATCCCAATGCTGAAACGATTGGCCCGGTGTATCCGGGAATACAAATGGGCGGCCATCCTCAGCCCCCTGACCATGATCGGAGAGGTGTCCATGGAGGTCACCATCCCGCTGATCATGGCACAGCTGTACGACTACGGCATCGTGCGGCAGGATATGGACACGGTGATCTCCAAGTCCGTTCTGCTGGTGGTGTGCGCCATCCTGTCGCTGTGCTTCGGCTGCGCCTCGGCGGTCTTTGCCGCCAAAGCCGGCGCCGGTTTCGCCAAAAACCTGCGCCACGATATGTACCACCATATCCAGAACTTCAGTTTTTCCAACATCGATAAGTTCTCCACCGCCTCCATCGTCACCCGACTGACCTCTGACGTGGCCCGTCTGCAGATGACCTTCCAGATGATGATCCGGATGTTCGTCCGCACCCCCATGATGCTGGTGCTGTCGCTGATCATGGCCATGCGCATCAGCGTCCGGCTGAGTCTGGTCTACTGCGTGGCCATCCCCCTGCTGGCTACCGGCCTCATCATCATGGTGCCCCGGGTCCACAAGATCTTTGAGCGGGTGTTCAAGAGCTACGACACCCTCAACAGCGTGGTGCAGGAAAACGTTCACGGCATCCGCGTGGTCAAGGCCTTTGTCCGTGAGGAAAAGGAGACCGAAAAGTTCACCGACATCTCCGGCTCCATCTACCGGGATTTCTCCCGTGCCGAAAAGTTTCTGGCCCTCAACAACCCCGTCATGCAGAC
>JAFYPP010000108.1 GCA_017559995.1 Clostridia bacterium
AGCTGCAGGAGGCGCTGCCGCAGCTTCGGGTGGTGGCCCGGGCGCTGCCCACCGACAAGAGCCGCCTGGTGCGCTGGCCCAGCAGAGCGGCCACGTGGTGGGTATGACGGGTGACGGCATCAACGACGCCCCCGCGCTCAGGCTGGCCGACGTGGGATTCGCCATGGGCAGCGGCACCCGGGTGGCCAAAGAGGCCGGGGATATCCTCATTCTGGACGACAACATCGCCTCCATCGGACGGGCCATTCTGTACGGACGAACGGTGTTCCGCTCCATACAGCGGTTCATCGTGTTTCAGCTGACCATGAACCTGACGGCAGTGGGCATCTCCATCCTGGGGCCGTTTTTAGGTGTGGAGACCCCGGTGACCGTCATCCAGATGCTGTGGATCAACATCATCATGGACACGCTGGCCGGCTTGGCCTATGCCGGGGAGCCGCCCATGGACCGCTATCTGGAGGAGCCCCCCAAGCCCCGGGAGGCCCCGGTGCTCACCGGGGATATGCTTCGCCAGGTGGGCGGCCTGACGCTCTACATGACGGGGTTGTGCGCCGCCTTTCTGAAGATCCCGTTCTTCCGCAATCGGTTCGGCGGCGACGACGGGCCGTTTCTCACGGCGTTTTTCGCCTTGTTTGTATTTGCCGGCCTGTTCTCCGCCTTCTGTGCCCGGTGCGAGGGGATGAATCTGCTGCGGGGGCTGGGCAAAAACCGCTCCTTCCTGGCCGTCATGGCGCTGTGCGCCGTGGTGCAGGTATTGCTGCTCTATGTCGGTGGACCGGTTTTCCGCACCCAGTCGCTGCCCCCACGCCTGCTGCTGGAGGTGATGCTGCTGTCTGCCACCGTGATCCCTGCCGACCTGCTGCGCAAGCTTTCCTTTGGCGGCAAATAAAAAAAGACGGTCTTCCGACCGTCTTTTCTTGTTGATCATGCGTTTACGGCGGCCTTTGCCGCGTCTTCTGCCGCCCAACGGGCACGGCAGCGGTCCCGCCACTTGCTCTTGTAGAAATAGAGCAGCTGCAGGGTGGAGCACATGGCCCAACCGGCGGGATAGCCCAGACCCACGAACCAGGGATTGTTCAGGGCGGGGAACTGGGTGCCGATGGCCAGATACATCTGGCGGAACAGCACGAAGGAGAACAGCATGATGATCATGGGTGTCTTGGCATCGCCCGCGCCGCGCAGCGCGCCGGCGTAGATCTGGTTGAAGCAGATGATGAGGTAGAAGGGCGAGATCATGCGGATAAAGTTGCGTCCGTACTCCAGCACGGCGGGATCGTCGTTGAAGATTTTGATCAGCGGCACGCAGAAGATACACACCAGCGTGATCAGGGTGCCGGTGACAACGATGGACAGGGTGACCGCGGTGCGGATGCCCTTTTCGGCACGTTCCAGATTGCGGTTGCCCATGTTCTGTCCCACAAAGGTGGTGGAGGCCATGGAGATGGACTGCATGGGCAGCAGGATGAACTGGTCGATGCGGTGATAACAGCTCCAGCCGGCCACGCAGTTGGTACCGAAGGAGTTGATGTAGCTCTGCACGAACACATTGGAGAAGGAGGTCAGCGCCTGCTGCAGACCGGAGGGCAGACCCACCCGGACGATGCTCTTCACCATCTCGGGATAGATGTGCAGTTTGGAGGGCTGGAACCGATGCACATCGTTGGTGCGGTACAGGGTGATATAGATCAGCGAGGCGGAAGAGAACTGGGCGATGATGGTGGCCAGCGCCACGCCCCTGACGCCCATCTGGAATACCAGAACGAACACCAGGTCCAGCACGATGTTGACACAGGAGCTGAACATCAGGAAGTACAGGGGGCGGCGGCTGTCGCCCACGGCACGGAGGATGCCCGAACCCATGTTATACAGCATCAGGCCGGAAATACCGCCGAAATAGATCTGCAGATATGCCTTTGCCTCCACGAAAACATCCTGGGGCGTTTTCATCAGTGTCAGCATGATGGGGGCCAGGAAGATACCCACCACCGTACCGATGGCACCGATGATCAGAGTCAGCGAAACAGTGGTATGGACCGCTTTGTGGACGCCTTCAGGGTCCTTTGCGCCAAAGCGCTGGGAAATGATGACGCCGGCGCCCACCGACACACCGGAGAAAAAGCCGACCAACATATTGATGATGGAGGTGGTGGAGCCAACTGCCGCCAAGGCCTGCTTGCTGACAAACTGGCCAACCACGATGGAGTCCACGGTGTTATAGAGCTGCTGGAACAGGTTGCCCACCATCAACGGCAGAGCAAACGCCAGCAAATGCTTCCAAATGACGCCCTGGGTCATATCCCGGGTCTTTTTGCGCGGTGCTGCCACGGCGTATCCCCTCTTTCTGTGTTTCCTTGACATCGCAACTATTCTACTCCTTTTTTGGCCCACTTGCAACCCTTTCCGCGAAAGTCCGTTTTATCGTACAGTTCTCGCGGTATTCTGGCTGCAGAAAGAGAACACAAGGAGGGCATCCCATGAATCATAAACTTCAGCGTTTCGCGAATCTTCTGCAGTGGACAGGTTCCCTGCTGCTGCTGCTTTCCGCCCTGCGCGCCGACGGCGGTCTGGGTTTCTGGCTGGCCCCCGCCATCACCGGCACTCTGCTGACCGCGGCGGGACTGGGATTATGGTGGCTGTGTTCCGACGACGGCCGTGCCTTTCGCCGCCGCTCGTTGGGCGCTCCCGTTCCCGCTCCGGCAGTTGCCCGCCGGGAGCCCATCCCTTTTCCCAAGGCAGGATGATCCAAACAAAAAATGCCCCGGACATCCGTCCGGGGCATTCTTATTTTTTAATCTTCATCCGACCGCAGCCAGTTGGGTTTGATACGCCGCACCGCGCCGCACACAAGCCCCAGTGAGGCCAACGTGGTCATCACCGAGGTGCCGCCGTAACTCACCAGCGGCAGGGTCAGGCCGATGACGGGGAACACGCCCAGATTCATGCCGATGTTGATGCCGATCTGCCACATGAACATACTGCCCACGCCGATGCACACCAGCGCGCTGAAGGTATCGGTAGCCCTCCAGCCGTCGTAATAGATACGCATCACCAGCAGTACCAACAGGGCCAGCAGCAGCGTGGCGCCCACGAAGCCCAACTCCTCGGAGCACACCGAGAAGATGGAGTCGGTGTGGCTTTCGGGCACCCAGCCGGTCTGGCTTCGGGAGCCCTGCAGATAGCCTTCGCCCAAAAGCTGTCCGTTGCGCACGGCGGCTACGGTGTGTTTTGCCTGATAGGCCCGTCGGGCTGCCTCGTCGGGGTCCAGCTGCTGGGCGTATTCGGGGGCCACCACCACCAGAATACGCATTTTTTGTCCCAGACTCATGTACTTCCACAGCAGCGCGGAACCGGCGCCCACGGCGCCCGTACCGGCCAGCAGCCACCAGCCGGACACGCCGTAGACCAGCAGCATGGCCACAAAGATCAGCGGATACATCAGGGCGACGCCCAGATCCTTGGAGATCAGCAGCACCGCCGCCATCACCGCGCCCATGTGGACGGCCAGCTGCAGCAGCGTCCAGAAATTGTTTTTGCGCTCCCGCATGAGATTCATGTGGGAGGCCATGGTATAGATAAAAATGACTTTGCCCACCTCACCGGGCTGGACGTTCAAACCGCCGGGCAGCTCGATCCAGCTGACGTTGCCGCCGACCTCCTTGCCCACGCCGGGGATGGCCAGCGACAGCTGGAACAGCACGTTGAACACCGCCATGATCACCCACAGCCAGGGGAACCGTTCGAAGTCCATATAGGAAAGGATCACCAAACCGGCGAATCCCACGGCGATGCCGATGCACTGCACCATCATCACACGCTCGGGATTGACCTTGTACTGCTGGGCCTGACAGCCGCTCCAGATGAGCACCAGTCCGAACAGGCAGATGACCAGCGCCAGCGCCATCAGCAGCACGTCGGAGGTCTGCCAATAGTCCCGGATGCCTTCTTTCAGTCTGCGCAGCATCTGCCCGCCTCCCTCCCTTGGTAATGCTTGTATTTTATCACCCCCGGGCCGGATATGCAACCAAGGGGCGTCAAAATTAAAAAAAGTTTAGAAAGGGTTTGCAAAAAATGCCTCGTATGCTATAATTTTAGTGGAATATCTTGTGGAGGAAACGGCTTTGGAAGAACGTGTCTACATCACCCATAACGTGCAGGAGACCGAAGCGCTGGGCGAACGTCTGGCAAGCGAGCTTTGGGACGTGCCCGCCCTGGCGCTGTACGGCGGTCTGGGCATGGGCAAGACGGCCTTTACCCGCGGTCTGGCCCGGGGATTCGGCTGCACCATCCAGGCAAGTTCCCCCACCTATACCATCGTCAACGAGTACCCCGGCAAGCGGAAGATCTGTCACTTTGATATGTACCGGCTGGGGGATGCCGACGCTCTGTACGACATCGGCTGGGAAGATTATCTGGAGTCGGGCGCCCTCTGCGTCACCGAGTGGAGCGAAAACGTCCCCGGCGTGTTCCCCGAGGGCACGGCGGAAGTCCGGTTTTCCCGCATCGACGATGAAACTCGAGAGATCAAGGTGAGATTATGCTGATACTTGCGCTGGACACCTCCGGAAAGATGGCCTCCTGCGCCCTGCTGCGGGACGGCGTACTTTTGGAAACGGTGGCCCAGGATTCCATGATGGATCACAGCAGGCTGATGCTGCCCCTGTGCCAGCAGCTCCTGCAGAAGCACGGCCTGACCTTTGCCGACGTGGATGTATACGCCGCTGTGGTTGGCCCCGGCTCTTTCACCGGCGTGCGCATCGGCACCGCCGCGGTGAAGGGTTTCGCCTGGGCACAGGAAAAGCCCTGCGCCGGCGTTTCTTCCCTGCTGGCCATGGCCTGCGACAGCCGTGAGGACGGCGTCCTCTGCTGTTCGCTGAAGGCCCGCCCCGGCGAAAGCTTCTATGCCCTCTTCCAACGGGAACAGGGGTTCCTCATCCGCCTCACCGACGACGCGGTGGGCAAGGACGAGGAAATGGAGGCCGCAGCCGCCAAACAGGGTGCCACGGTCTTTTTGCGGGACTGCCAAAGCGCCTCCGGCGCGGCAAAGGCCGCCTGGATGCAGGTTCAGTCCGGCAGCCTCCAAAATTGTCATGAAATTTTGCCCGCCTATCTTCGGCTTTCCCAGGCGGAGCGTTTGAGAAAGGAACGGTTGGAACAATGAAAATCGCAATGGGCGCCGATCACGGCGGATACTCTCTGAAGGAGATCATCAAAAAGCATCTGGTGGAGGCCGGTCATGAGATCCTGGACCTGGGCACCCACGACACCGACTCCTGCAACTACCCCGACTACGCCGCCAAGGTGGCTTACGCCGTGTCTGACAAGGAGGCCGAACTGGGCATTCTGGTGTGCGGCACCGGCATCGGTATGTCCATCGCCGCCAACAAGGTAAAGGGCATCCGCGCCGCGGCTGTTTCCGACTGCTTCACCGCGCAGGCCACCCGTGAGCACAATGACTCCAACATCATCTGCCTGGGCGAGCGCATCGTTGGCCCCGGCCTGGCCATGCGCATCGTGGACACCTGGCTGAACGCCTCCTTCCAGGGCGGCCGTCACCAGACCCGTGTGGACATGATCACCGAACTGGAAAACTAACCGAGCGTACATAGAAAGAGAGGGCTAAGGAATGGGCAATCTGTATGTGATGGACCACCCGCTGGTGGCCCACAAAATGACCATCATCCGCAACAAGCATACCAGCGTCAAGGATTTCCGTGAACTGGTCTCCGAGATCGGTATGCTGATCACCTACGAAGCCACCCGTGACCTGCGTCTGACCACCAAGGTCATCGAGACTCCCCTGGGCAAAACCGAGCAGCCCACCCTGGCGGGCAAGAAGATCGCCGTTTGCCCCATTCTCCGTGCCGGCCTCGGTCTGGTGGACGGCGTTCTGCGCATGGTCCCCTCCGCCCGTGTGGCACACATCGGTATGTACCGTGACGAGGAGACCCTGGAGCCTCATACCTATTTCTGCAAGACCCCCAAGGACATCGCCGAGCGCGACATCATCATTGTGGATCCCATGCTGGCCACCGGCGGTTCCGCCGCCGCAGCCATCGTCGAGATGAAAAAGCGGGGCTGCAAGAACATCAAACTGCTGGTGCTGGTGGCCGCCCCCGAAGGCGTCAAGCGCATTCAGGAGGAGCATCCCGACGTGGACATTTACACCGGCGCTCTGGATGAATGCCTCAACGAGCACGGCTACATCGTCCCCGGTCTGGGCGATGCCGGCGACCGTATTTTCGGCACCAAGTAACCAAGATCACCCGATATCCGCCCAAATCGGGCGGATATTTTTCTAAAAAGGAGAACCATTATGATCAAGCTTTTGAAAAATGTACAGATTTTCCGCGACGGCTGCTGGAAGGCCTCCGAAGTCCTCATTGCCGACAAGCGCATTGCCGCCGTGGGCGACAAGGTGGACTGCGCCTTCGAGGGGCTGGAGATCATCGACGGCAAGGGCATGCGTGCCGTTCCCGGCTATATCGACCAGCACGTGCACATCACCGGCGGCGGCGGTGAGGGTGGCTTTTCCAACCAGGTGCCTCCCCTGAAGTTCAGCGCCCCCGTCAAGGCGGGTATCACCACCATCGTGGGTCTGCTGGGTACCGACGGCACCACCCGTTCGGTGGAAAGTCTGGCCGCCAAGACCAAGGCCTTCCGGGAACAGGGCCTGACCTGCTTCTTCCTCACCGGCGCCTATCAGTACCCCTCCCCCACCATCACCGGCACGGTGCGCCGTGACATCGTCATGATGGACGAGTGCATCGGCGTGAAGCTGGCCATCTGCGACCACCGCTCCGCCACCGTCACCCGGGACGAGCTGATCCGTCTGGCCTCCGACGCCCACCAGGCCGGCGTTCTCACCGGCAAGCCCGGCGTGGTGCATCTGCACACCGGCTCGGGCAAGGACCAGCTGAACATCATCTTTGAAGCGCTGGAGCACTCCGAGATCCCCATCGCCACCTTCCGGCCCACCCACGTGGCCGGAAAGATCGACCAGGCCATCAAGTTCGCCAACATGGGCGGCTTTATCGATATCACCTGCTCTCCCGAGAACATGGAAACGCGCTGTGCCCTCATCCACCGCGCGCTGGTGGAATGCCCCCGCGGCTCGGTGACCCTGTCCACCGACGGCAACGGCTCCATGCCGGTGTGGAACGAGAAAAAGGAAATGATCGGCATCGGCTCGGGCAAGATCACCGCCCTGCACGACACCGTCAAGGGTCTGGTCAACTACGAAGGCCTGCCCCTGGAGGAGGCCATCTACCCCATCACCGCTGCCGCCGCCAAGGCCCTGAATCTGGAGGGCAAAAAGGGCTGCATCGCCCCCGGCGCCGACGCCGACATCCTTCTGCTGGATGACGAGATGAACATCGACACCACCATCGCCCTGGGCCGTGTGCTGATGCAGGACGGTCAGATGCAGGTGTTCTGCAACTTTGAGGACTGCTGATATGTGGAAGCAATGTGAAATCCTTCAGGAAACCGTTGTTTCCTTCCGCCGTGACCTCCATCAGATCCCCGAGGTGGGCACCCAGCTGCCCCTGACCCAGGCCTATATCCGCAAAACGCTGGACGATTGGGGCCTGACCTACACCCTGTCCGCCACCCACTCCACCCTGTGGGGCGACATCGAGGGCGGTCTGCCCGGCAAGACCGTTCTGCTGCGGGCCGACGTGGACGCCCTGCCCATTCAGGAGGCCACCGGCCTGCCCTTTGCCTCCCGGCATCCCGGCAAAATGCACGCCTGCGGCCATGACGCCCACGGCGCCATGCTGCTGGGCGCCATCAAGGTGCTTTCCGACAACCGCGCCCAGTTGAAGGGCCGGGTGCGCTTCCTCTTCCAGGCCGATGAAGAATCGGTGTCGGGCGCCAAGTTCGCCGTGGCCGAAGGTGCCATGGAGGGCGTGGACGCCGCCTTTGGCTGCCACATCGGCAATCTGCTGGGCCAGGATGTGCCTCCGGGCACCTTCTCCGTGCCTGCCGGCAGCGCCATGGCCTCCGCTGACTGCATCTACCTCACCGTCCGCGGTCACGGCTGCCACGGCTCCTCTCCCGAAAAGGGCGTTGACCCCATCACCATCGCCTCCCACATCGTCATCAATCTGCAGGAGATTCTGGCCCGTGAGATCTCCGCCTCCCAGTCGGCGGCGCTGACCATGGGCAAGATCCAGGGCGGCGCGGTGTTCAACATCATCCCCGAGGCCGTGGAGCTGGAGGGCACCCTCCGCACCCACTCCCCCGAGATGCGGGACTTCATCCTGCAGCGCGTGGAGGAGATCGCGAAATCCACCGCAGCGGTGTTCCGTGGCCAGTGCGATGTGCGCATCGTCCGTGCCACCGACGCCGTCATCAACGATCCCCAGCTGACCCTGCTGGCCCAAAAGGCCATCGCCCCGGTGGCCGGCGAAGGCTTCTTGCAGACGGTGATGACCCCCAACATGGGCAGCGAGGACTTCTCCTGCTACCAGAAGGAGGCCCCCGGCGTGTTCTGGTTCCTCAGTTCCGCCAACCGGGAAAAGGACACCTGTGTCCCCCACCACAATCCCCGTTTTGACATCGACGAAGACGTTCTGTGGAAGGGCAGCGCCGCACTGGTGGCTGCCGCCTGCGAGTTTTTGAACAAAGGAGAATGAACATGAACGAACACGCACACGACGAACTGCTGGAAGAGCTGGCAGAGGAATACGCCCCCGAGCTGCTGACCCTGGAGACCCAGGACGGCGGTGAACTGACTCTGGAAGTGCTGTCCCAGCTGAGCTACGGCGGCGCCGAATATCTGGTGGGCGCCGAGTACACCGAGGAGGAAAGCGAGAGCACCGCTCTGTATTTCTTCGAGGTGAAGGAAGAGGCCCTCTATCCCGTGGAGGACGAGGAGCTGCTGGACACCCTGCTGGAGATCTTCACCATCCTCAACGAGGATGACGGGGAGGAATAAACCATGCGGGATCCCGACGATCTGTTCGAGAATGAGCCCGAACTGGTGACCCTCACCGAGGAGGGCGGCCGGGAGCTGTCCTTTTTGCTGGATGCCACCCTGGAGCTGGAAGGCAAGCTGTACGCCGTCCTGTACCCCTACGATCCCGAACAGGGGGAGATTTTGGACGACAAGGTGTTTTTCGTGCTGGACGAGGATGACACCCTCTCCGCGGTAAACGACGGAGAGGTCCTGCAGGAGCTGGAGCTGCTGTACGATCTGGGCGACGTCCCCGGCATGCTGGACGATGAATAAGAAAAAGACGGTCGAAAGACCGTCTTTTTTCAATAATCATTATGTGTTTTTCGGTACTGCCGGATCCAGGCAAAGGCCTTATCCTCGCCGTCCTCCGCCAGCATGGTCAGCAGTTTTTCCAGAAAGGCGTCGGTCTCCTCATGCATGAGATGCCGCCCTTTGCCCCATTGATAATACTCCAGCGGCTTGCGGTCGTCGTACTGCGCCCCCTTGTAGATCTTGCTGGCGGCAACGCGGTCGCAAAACATCTCGATGACGTATTTGAGGGGCATCTTCACCGGCTCCACCTTGTGGGTCACGTTGCTGTAGTCGGTCCAGTATTCGTAGTGGTGGCGGTTGCGGCCCTTGTGGTGCAGCCAGGACAGGGAATATCCCCGGACGATGCGCTCCTTGTCGTTGGGGCTGCGGTCGCCCTGATAGAACCGGGAGGAGTTCCAGAACTCCACCGGGCTGTATTTGGACAGGTCGTGGCCCAGGCCCTGCCAGCCGATACCGGCTTTGAAGCAGTGGCGGATGACCATATGGCGGTGGGCGGTGATGGTGCGGAAGTGCTTCCAGGGCTGCATGGCGGTCGCTCCTTCGGTGTTTGGATAGTAATATTGTACCGCCATCGGCGAAAAAAAGCAAGGCGCATCCCGCGATGCGCCTTTGAGATCCTCGTTTAGATTTTCTGCCGCATCAGGCCGTGGCGGTTGCAGTACAGGTACAGATACCCCCGGCCCCGGATGGGAAAGCGGGTCTCGGCGTTGCCCTCGGGGTACAGCTTCACGAACCACACCCGGTCGGAGATCACATAGGCCAGAAAGGAGATAAAGTGGGTTTTGGTCATATCGTGCCGCACGGTGACGAACCGCTCGTCCTCCACCGGCTCCACGGTGATCCGGTGGTGGTCATCCACCTCCTCCGCCTCCAGCGGCGGCAGGGAAACGCCGCAGCAGCTGATGGCCGCCTCACCCATGGCGTGGAGCACGTTGCCGCACACCGGGCAGCAGTAAAAATGGGAGCGCAGCAGATTGCCCGACACGTTGCGGTTGGTGACGGGGTTGCCCGACAGCAGTTCGGGCACCGACACCCCCAAAGCGGCGGCCAGGGCATCCAGCAAAGAAATATCCGGCAGGCCCTTGGCGGTCTCCCACTTGGATACGGTTTTGGGGCTGACGCCGATGATCTCGGCCAGGGCCGCCTGGGTGAGATGTTTGGCCTCCCGCAGGCCTTTGATGGCAGCGCCCGTTACGTAACAATCCATGATGCACGTCCTCCTTGGTTTACTGCCCTGATTATACCCGGAAAGGTGCCGTGGCGCAACCTGCGCATCGTAGACAACCTTCCCGTGCCCCCCTGGACCGGTTTTTGAAGAGCTACCTGCCCGAAAAATTGGATTTGGCGATAGAAACCCCTTCCTGGATCGCTGCCAACGTTGCCACGGAGCACACTGCGACGGAAGTGTATTTCCATTCCGCAAAAGATACCGTTAAGGGCAAAAGAAACAACAGCAATCCCGCAGCCTTGTTCGTTACGGTATGCAGGGATACCAACCGGTTTTGGACAGCATACCCCCATACGATATTGCCGATTTTGATGGTTGCGATCACGGCGATCCATATCCACAACCATCCCGGAACCTGAAAAACCGGCAAGAGTTTGATCAAAGACACCGCTGCAAACACAACGTCCGCGCCGGTGTCAAATCGTGCCCCAAATTCGCTGATGCTGTTCGTCTTTCTCGCAACGGTGCCGTCCACCATATCGCTGAATCCGCAAAAAAGATAAAAGATATAAAACGGAGTTGAACACGCCGGAAAAAGCAGCATTGCGATACTGCCCAAAACCCGGCAACCCGTTATCGTATTGGCAATATGTTTTTTCAACCGCACGCCTCCGAACATCCATTTGTCGTTGTATTATTTTATCACAGTTTTCCGCCCACGGCAATCTTTCGCAGGCCGCCGTCCGCGCCGACCAAAGGTCTCTCTTTACATGGCAATCGCCGTCTGTTATAATGATTGTGTATCTGTAAAATGCACTTTGAGGAGTGATACCATATGAAAAAGCACGAGACCACCCCCGTTTCCATCGTGGGCAACCACGTGAAGCTGACCTGTAAGGAGGCCTTCACCTCCGGCCAGCTGGTCAACCTGGTCTATACCGACAAGCTGGGCGACGGCGCCGTCCGCATGAAAAAGCCCGGCGAAGCCCTGTTCCTTACCCCCGTGTTCACCACCGACCGCCCCTTCAACGACATGGTCGCCTCCTGGAACACCGAGACCCCCGCCGGCACCTGGGCCGAGGTCTTCGGCCGTGTCTATCTGCCCGAGTACGACGGCTGGACCGACCGTGACGGCAACACCTATGACGGCTGGACCGACTGGATCACCTGGGGCCAGTGGAGCACCCACATCGCCCGCAACTGCCCCGAATGCCAGGACACCCATCCCCGCAAGGACAGCGAGGAGACCAACGGCTGGGCCTTTGCCTATTCCAAGCCCGGTTACGGCGACAGCTCGCTGAATGTCCGCGGTGACTACACCGCTTCCGCCTTCCAGCTGAAGGTGGTGCTGCACGCCGCCGAGGATTGCCAGGCGCTGCCCGCTCTGCGCCTGCTGGCCGCCACCTGGAAGAACACCAACGACCCCGACTGGCAGAACTACTGCACCTATCCCGAAGAGCCCGTGGAGTGCGCTCCCTCTGTCCTGCTGGACACCCCCGCCATCTCCCAGAAGGCCCGTGACCCCGATTACGGCGGCGTCATCTGCTCCGCCACCTGTGCCACCATGCTGATGAACGGCCTGGGCGCCGATCTGCTGCCCGAGGACGTGACCCTGCTGGGCGTGGACTACGGCTTTGGCGGCAACGGCAACTGGAGCTTCACCTGCGCCACCGCCGGTGCCTACGGCTACGAAGCCTATGTTTCCTATTCCAGCTTCGCAGCCATCCGTCAGGAGCTGAGCCGCGGCTATGCCGTCTGCCTGTCGGTGAAGTACAGCAACAAGCCCGATGACGATCAGCCCTATCTGGAGAACGCTCCCCAGCGCGTGGCCGGCCATTTGATCACCATCGTGGGTTATTATTTCAATCAGGAGCTGGGCGAGTACGTCTACTGCTCCAATGACCCCGCCACCAAGACCGACGCCGAGGTGGCCCACCGCGAATACCGCGAGTCCCAGCTGGACAAGTGCTGGTACCGCCGTGCCGCCTATTTCATCCACGAGAAGGAGGCCGGTGCCGGCCTGTACGTTCGTGACTATGTCACCGCCACCCTGATGCCCGTGAAGGAGCGTCCCGGCCTGTGGGCCCTGACCACCGAGGACAGCCTGCTGCGTATCCCCCAGGACTTCCAGGAGAACAAGCGCAAGGTGCACGGCCAGCACGGCACCATCTGCTACTACGCCGATGACGAGATCACCGCCATCCCCAACACCTGCAAGCGCGTCACCGCCAACCATGCCTTCCGTTATACCGGCATCACCGTCACCGAAGAAGGCTATCTGTCCTTTGAAAACGACGACATGAGCAAGCTGCTGGCCCAAGGCAAGACGGTAAAGCTGCTGGTGCTGGACAACTGCGACACGGTGTATACCGCCGTGGCCACTGCCCACGACGTGTTTGACCCCGCCGATCTGGTGACCCCCGAGGAGGAGGCCCGTCAGGAGAAGATCCGCCTGCTGGCCAAGACCGGCGCCATCGTGGCCGGCACCGCCGCCGCTGTGGCAGCGCTGGCCGGCGTGGTGAAGTTCCTCAGCAAGAAAAAGAAGTAAGCCGCATATAAAAAAAGACGGACCCTCCGGTCCGTCTTTTCTTTTTTCTCTTATTCCGCCACGGGCAGGTCGCAGACCTTCACCCAGGCTTTTGCGCCCGAGATGTCGTACAGCTCCTGGGGCGTCATTTCCACCGCCGAGTTGCTGCTGCCCGCCGCCGGGAATACCGTCCGGAATCGCAGCAGGCTCTCGTCGCAATAGACCTGCACCGCTTCCGGCAAGGCAAAGGGGCACACGCCGCCCACGGCGTGGCCGCACATTTCGGCGGTCTGATCATGGGCCATCATTTTGGCCTTGAAGCCGAAGAACTCCTTGAAGCCCTTGTTGCTCACCTTTCCGTCGCCGGCGGCGCAGATGAGGATACAGCTGCCGTCCTTGTGCTGAAAGGCCAGGGTCTTGCAAATGCGGGCGCCCTCCACACCCACCGCCAGAGCCGCCAGCTCCACCGTGGCGCTGGACACGTCAAACTCCAAAATCTGATCGGCTTTGCCGAAGGGCTCCAAAAAGGCCCGAACCTTCTCAACGGACATGATGACTTCCTCCAAACCAGCTTTTCCCCATTATACCCCCGTTGTAAGTCATCCGCAAGTCAAAAATGAAACGGTAACAAGTCTTTTTTTGAGAATCCGCATTTTTGTGATTTGGATAAAACAGACAGTTTTGTCAAGCCAAAAAATAGAGAATTTTCACCAAAAATTTCGGTAAAAATATTACATTCCGTTTTCGACGAAAAGACTTTACTTTCGGGAATCAGGGGCGTATACTGTTTACACATCGTTTGGAGAGGTAATTTATGGTCAATGATTTTCCGCGGACACTCTGTCTGCTGAGACAAGAGAAGAAAATCAGTCAGCGCAAAGCGGCAGGGGAACTGGGCGTTTCCCAGGCGCTTTTGTCGCATTACGAAAACGGCGTCCGTGAACCCGGTCTGGCCTTCGTCGTGCGCGCCGCTGACTATTACGGCGTTTCCGCGGACTTCCTGCTGGGCCGTACCATGGCCCGCGACGGCGGCGCCATTCTGGCCGAAGACCTCACCGACAGCAGCAACGAAAAGGACAACGTCCTGCAGGGTTCTGCCGCCGTGATGCTCAGCAAAAAGCTGCTGGTGAACTCCACCTCCCTGCTGTACGAGCAGATCGCCAAGCAGGATCGCACCCTGGTGCGCGCCGTAAGCGATTACCTCAGCCTGGCCTTCTACAAGGCTTACCGCCTGTTGTACGCCATGGATGACGAGAGCAGCAAGAAGGCTTTCGCCGCGCAGCAGGATGTGTTCTCCGAGCTGTGCGACGCCGAGATGAAAAAATGTGAAGCCCGCATGCGCCGCATGGCCGCCAAGGGCCACGAGAGCGACCCGGATATGTCCCTGGAGCACGTTCAGAAGAACTGGCCCCGTCTGGCCCCTTCCCTGCTGTCGCTGCTGCACGGCGTGGACGAAAAAATTTCTCCGGAAAACGAAAAAAATTGAAAAAAGGTATTGCTTTTTTTCAAAAGATATGATAATATACATCTTGCGTTCGAGAGATAAACCTGATGTGCTGGTGTAGCTCAGCCGGTAGAGCAGCTGATTTGTAATCAGCAGGTCGGGGGTTCGAATCCGTCCACCAGCTCCATTCACGGTGGACAGAACGCATGGGAATATGGGAGTGTTCCCGAGTGGCCAAAGGGGGCAGACTGTAAATCTGTTGACTATGTCTACGGTGGTTCGAATCCACCCGCTCCCACCAAAGCGACTTGCGAAAGCAAGTCGCTTTTTTCATTTTCTGTTGCCAACATGGCGGATTTATCGTAAAATAACGTGTATGGAAAAACCTGCCGAAAAAGGAGCACTTATGCCCAACGATCGTTTGCTTGCCAATGCCGAGCGCCTGATGCGTATGCACAAATCCGGCCTTCTGGGCGGTGAAATCATGCCGGAGGATGCCAATCCCAATCTACCCGCCGGCAGTGCAGAAAATTATCTTTATTTCACCCTGCCCATGGCGCTGAACTATCAGCGCAACTCCTATGCCTTGTGGAAAAGCGCTTTGCAGACCTATCGCGACCCGGAAACCGCGTTTCTGTTTTCGCCCGCGCTGTGTCTGAACCGCTCTTTTGAGGAGGTTCAGCAGTCCATCACAAAGCATAAACTTGCCCTGCAAAAACAAAAGCAAACCGAAGTATGGCTGCGGCTGTGCGAGACCTTTCTCTCGCAGTACGAGGGCGATATCCGGCGCTTGTTTGATCAAAACGGGAACGATATCATCCGCATCAAACGGTGCGTTCAGGTGGAACATAAAAAGGCGTTCCCCTATTTGTCCGGAACGAAGATCTGCAACTATTGGCTGTATGTTCTCTACCAGTATACGGACAGGCAATTTTCAAACCTTGACGCGCTGACGGTAGCGCCCGACACCCACGTCTGTCAGGCAAGTTTGAAGCTGGGACTGATCACAGAAGAAGAGTTTCGCGCGCCCACCGTACAGCAAACCGTATCCGAACGATGGGCACAGCTTTTCCAAGGCACCCCTTACATCCCCATCGATATCCATACACCCCTGTGGCTTTGGAGCAGAAACGGGTTCCCGGAAATTTTATAATGCTTATAAAAGCGGCTTGCCTTCGCAAGCCGCTTTTCTTTCTTCGCTCTTGACTTTAGCGGGCAAAAGGAGTTTAATCGTGGTAAAAGGAGGGATCTTATGCGTATTGCATTTGGCGGATATGAACACGAGACCAACAACTTCAGCTCCACCCCGGTCACGGCCCAGGTGATGGACCAGATCATGCGCCGCGGCGAGGACCTTGCCCGGCAGCACAGCGGCATCCGCACCATGGTGGGCGGCGTGCTGGACGAGTGCGCCGCGCTGGGCATTGACGCGGTGCCCACCATCTACGGCGAGGCCGGCCCCTGTGCCGCCACCGAACAGGGGGCTTTTGAAGCCTTTGTGGAAGAGCTGGTGGATCGCCTGTGGGCAGCCCACTGCGAAGCGCCTCTGGACGCCATCGCCTTGCCCATCCACGGCGCCGGTGTGGCAGAGGGGTATCCTGACATGGAATCTGCCCAGCTGCGGGCGGTGCGGGCTCGATTTGGCCCCGACATCCCCATCGGCATGGTGCTGGACCTTCACGGCAACATCACCCCCGAAATGATGGAGTTGAGCAACATCTCGGTGGGTTTCCAGAGCTATCCGCACACCGATACTTATGAAAGCGGCCGTCTGCTTATCCGGCTGCTCCACGAGCAGCACACCACCGGAAAGCGCCTGCATCAGGCGCTGGTGCAGCTGCCCTGGCACGTGGTGCCCGCCTTTGGCGTGACGCTGTCCGGCCCGGCCCACGACGTGATGGCCTTTAACCAGCAGCTGGTGAAGAATGATCCCGCCCTGCGTGACGTGACCTTCTACCACGGCTTCCCCTACTCCGACGTGTCCTTCGCGGGCGCCAGCCTGACGGCGGTGGCAGAAACGCCGGAAGGCGCCCAGCGGGCCGCCCGGAAAGCCGCGGAATACGCCTGGAGCCGCCGCCACGACTTCCTCATGCCCATCAACTCGGCGGAGCAGGCTGTGGACCTGGCCCTGCAGGCCGAATACCCCGTGGTCATCAACGAAAGCTCCGACAACCCCGGCGGCGGTGCCCCCGGTGACGGCACGCACCTGCTGCGGGAGATGCTCAAGCGTGACATCCCCGGCTCGGTCTATGGCTACATCTACGATCCCGAGGTGGTGCGGCAGGCCGTGGCCGCCGGTGTGGGACAGACCATCGACTGCCTTTTGGGCGCCAAGACCGACAGCCATCACGGCCAGCCGGTGGAACTGAAGGGCGCTTATATCAAGACCATCAGCGACGGCAAATATCTCAAAAAGAATCCCATGGGCGCCGGCGGCATCGGCTCCATCGGCACCTCGGTGCTGCTGCAGGTCGGAAACGTGTCTATCATCGTGGGCAGCGTCCGGCGGCAGGTGCTGGACGACGGTCCGTTCCGCGTCGTCGGTATCGATTGGCAGGACATGCGCATCATCGCCCTGAAGTCGGCGCAGCACTTCAAGGGTTGGTGGACCGGCCGGGCCAAGACCATCATCGCCTGTGAGTCCCCCGGTATCCACAGCGCCGACCTGACCGCCTTCACCTTCCGGTACGCCAACACGGAATATTTCCCGCTGGGCGATGCCCAATGGGGTGAATGATCTACGGAAACGGCCCGCTTCGGCGGGCCGTTTTATTGTTTTGGGGCAAATCTTTTGATAAAATGAAAATCAAAATCACCTGCCCGGCCGTCTAACGGGCAAAAGGAGGTGAATCCCGTGAGGCATGACGAGTTTGCCGTCCGGCTGGAGCCGCTGCGGCACAAACTGTACAAAAGCGCCCTGCTGTACCTCGGCAGCGAAAGCGCCGCTGTGGACGCGGTGGACGAGGCGGTATACAAGGGCCTCAAGGCCTGCTGGAAACTGCGGCAGCCGGACTATTTCGACACCTGGATGACCCGCATCCTGATGAACGTCTGCTACGACGAGCTGCGGCGGCGAAAGCGCTTTGTCCCGCTGGAAGATGTGCCGGAGGAGTCAGCCGAGGACTACGACGGGCTGCCTCTGCGTGAGGCGCTGAACAAGCTGCCCGAACAGCTGCGGGCGGTGGTGACGCTGCGATACTTTGCGGGATTCACACTGGAGGAAACGTCGGCGGCCCTGGACATTCCCCGGGGCACGGTTGCCACACGGCAGCGCAAAGCACTGCAGCTTTTACGCCTGGAACTGAGCGAGGAGGTGACAGAATGAACCGCATGGAGGAATACGCCGCCCTGCAGGCCGATCTGGCCCAGTCTGTCCCCACGCTGGACCAAGCGCTGTCCCGGGCAGAGACCCGGCTGCGCCGCCGCAACCGACGTATTTACAAGGCAGTGAGCAGCTTTGCCGCCTGTTTTGCCCTGTTTGTGGTGTTGGTGAACTTCTGCGCCCCGGTGGCCTATGCCTGCTCCAAGGTGCCCGGGCTTCGGGAGCTGGCCGAGGCGGTGACCTTCTCCCGGTCGCTGACCGACGCGGTGAACAACGAGTATGTCCAGCCCATCGCCCTCGAGCAGACCCAGAACGGCATCACCGCCAGCGTGGAATATCTCATCGTGGACCAAAAGCAGGTGAATGTATTCTACCGTCTGTCGGCAGACGGGTACAACACGCTGGACAGCGAGGTGGATTTTTGCCGCGCCGACGGAGAACGGCTGGGCAGCTGCTCCTGGGGCCCCAACGACTACGATGTGCCCGTGGGAAAGCTGCAAAGCGCCACCATCGAGTTGTTCGAAGGTGAAGTCCCCGGACAGATGCGCTTTACCATCGACGTATTCACCCGGGATGCGGATCATCTGCCGCCCATGGAGCCGGTGAACGTGCAGGACGAGTTCTTTTACCCGTCCCATTGGGAGCCTTCCCCGTTGGCGACCTTCACCTTTCTTCTGGAGTTTGACCCCACCTTCACCGCCAGTGCCAAGATCTATCCCATCAACCAAACGGTGGAGCTGGAGGGCAAGCTGGTGACGCTGGAGCAGATGGAGGTCTATCCCACCCATCTGCGGCTGATCGTCAGCGATGACCACCCGGAAAACGAGGCGTGGCTGCAGCGGCTGTTCTTTTACATCGAGACCGATTGGGGCATGAAGTTCGAGACCGAGCGCAACGGCACGGTGTCCTTCAGTGTCACAGGCAGCCGTGAAACCACCTATCGGGCGGACAGCACGTATTTCTACAAGGCAAACCATTTGCGTGTGGTCATCACGGCGGCCGAATGGCTCAACAAGGATATGGAGACCACCTACGTAAATCTGGTCACCGGCGAGACCGGGCCGTTACCCGAAGGGGTCGAATTTCTTGGCGCGCAAAAGGAGGAACACGGCTGGATCCTGTCTTTCAAGGGCAAGCAGCGCAAGTGGTCCTCCGACGCCGACGTGGTCAGCCACCAGCTGTTCAGCCACGGCTATCTGGACGCCGAAGGCAACGAGGCCGACATCCGCAGCTGGACTACCACCGGCTTTGTGGAACTGCCGGAGGAGGAATGGGACACCCACTTCGGCGAGTCCTTCCCTCTGGTGGACTACTACGAGGACGAGGTGTGGCTCAAGCCCCAGTATTCCCACGTTTGGCTGGCGGAAAATGAGCTCGTCGTGACCGTACAATGAAAACTGCCCGTCCAACGGTGTGTTGGACGGGCAGTTCTTTCTTTACTTCAGTTCTTTGACGTACAGACGGTCGGTGTCGCCGCCGTAGTTGACGATATCCTTGATATAGCGGTAGCCGTATTTTTCATACAGGCCCACATGCTCCGATGGGATGTATGTCCGCTGGAAGCCCAGGCTTTTAGCATAGCCGTTGGCGTGGTCCACCAGCATCTGGCTGATGCGGCGGCCCCGCCATTCCTCGGTGACGAACAGGCTGGACACCCAGGGGAAGATCTCCGGCAGGGGGTAATAGTCGGTTTTGAACAGTGACACCATGCCGATGACCTTGCCGTCGGCCACCGCGGCAAACATGGTCTCCCAATCGGTAAAGGGCCATTCCCGCAGGCTCTGCAGGGTGTGTTCCTTCACCTCTTCCCAGGAAAAATTGGCCACGAAATCGGTGAGGGCGGCGGCCAGCGGCGTGTCCTTTTCCACCTTCTCGATGGTGATGGCAGGCTTGTCCAGGCCAAAATGCCGGGCGGCCGCGGCCACGGTATCCTCCACCGTGCTGTCGGCGGTGCGCTCGATCCAGCGGTACTCGCTGGCCTTCACAGCGGCGATACGGCCCTCGTTGAGGCGCTTCAGGGTCTCGTTGCAGGTGGCCTTGGCCTTTGCCACGTCGGCGGCACTGTGGATGAAGCGGCTGAAGCCCTGATGATCGGGGCGGTTGCAGTAATCCTCCACGATGTTGGAGGGATCCTTGATCAAAAACAGGATACGGGAGGGATCGGTGAGTTTTTCCGCCTCCTCCACCGTGAGGTGGCAATCGCACAGAACGATGCGGTCCTGGGACAGGCGGATGAGATCCAGCAGCACGAAGTCCAGCTGCTCCCGGGTGTTGCCCTCCAGCCACTGCTGATACTCCTCTACCGAGCGGCCGAAGAAGGCGTCGGCGTCGGCAAACTGCCTGTTCATATTGGGCTGCAGGGCGGGAACGGAATGGTCTCTGTGGCGATCGAAAACCTCGTCGATGTCATAGACCATCAGGCCGTACTGCTTGGCCAGCGCCCGGGACACGGTGGTTTTTCCGCCGCAGGGTGTTCCGGTGATAAAGTAAACGTTTTTCAAATATTCTTTCAGTACATTATCCTGCAGAAACATAACTGTTCTCCTTTGTTTCGATTTTATCGGCAGGCGGTGCGGTTTTGCCGCGGCCTTACCGTGCTCCGTCTGTGTTCAATATAGCACATTCCCGTGGGATTGTCACGCAAAAGGCTTTTCCTTTTGCGTTCTTCGTGGTATAGTAGATACACTACGGTATTTCGGAGGATATCTATGAGCAATTCCGGCAAAGCGACGCTGGCCGCCGTGGCCAGCAGTCTGATTTTCGGTTTCAGTTTTTTGGCGGCCAAGCTGGCCCTTGACCGGGCAGAGCCTTCGGTGATGCTGTCCGTGCGCTTTTTGACCGCCTGTTTTTTGATGACGCTGCTGCTGCTCACCGGCAGACAAAAGGCCTCCTTCCGGGGTAAGCCGGTGGGAAAGCTGCTGCTGATGGGCTTTATCCAGCCGGTGATCTATTTCGTCTGCGAGACCAACGGCATCGCCCTCACCACCTCGTCCTTTTCCGGCGTGATGATCGGCCTCATCCCGGTGGCCGGTGTGGTTTGGGGCGCTTTGTTCCTCAAGGAGCGCTGCACCGTGCCTCAGGCGCTGTTCACTGCCCTGTCGGTGATCGGCGTGGCCCTGACCACCACCGGCGGCTTCGGCAGTTTTTCTCTGCCGGGATTTCTCTATCTGTTGGGCGCCGTGCTGGCGGCAGCTACCTTTACCGTCATCAGCCGCAGCCTGTCCGGTGTGTTTTCCGCCTTTGAGCGCACCTATGCCATGACCATCATGGGCGCTACGGTATTCACCCTCACGGCGCTGGTGCAGAACCGTGCCGACCTTTCCGTGTGGGTACAACCGGTGACCCAGCCCGGTTTCTGGGCCGCCATCCTCTATCTGGCCGGTTTGTCCTCGGTGTGCGCCTTCCTGCTGTTCAACTATGCCGTCAACCACCTCAGCGCAGGCCACGCCCTGCTGATGTCCAATGTCACCACGGTGGTGTCGGTGCTGGCAGGCATTTTCATCATGGGCGACACCTTCACCCCTCTGCAGCTGACGGGCATCGCCCTCATCGTGCTGTCGGTGTTCGGCGTTTCCCGGAAAAACGGCAAGACCGCTGCCCCCTCCGACAAGTGACCCTGCGCCACGTTAAGAATATTTGAATTTCGTCCCGTTCCACTTGTGAACGGGACGTTTTCCGTTTACAATGGGGGCAAAGAAGGTGCATCTATGAAAAAATTATGTAAGCGTCTGCTGTCGATCACCCCCATGCTGGCCGTGGGGTTCGGCTGCGGTATCTTGATCGGCCGGTACGGCTTTCACGCCAGAGAGAGCGGCTTTCCCGGCGGCGTATTCGGCTCTATGGGTGTCCTGTTTGTGGGATTTGTCATGGGCCTCATCCTACAGATCGCCGTGCATGAGGCGGGGCATCTGGTGTGCGGTCTGCTGACCGGATACCGCTTTTGTTCTTACCGCCTGGGCAGCCTGATGGTGCTGCGGGAGGACGGCCGCCTGCGGCTGCGGCGGTTAAAGGTGGCCGGTACCGGCGGACAGTGTCTGATGGCGCCGCCGCCCTGGTCGGAAAACTTTCCGGCGGTTCTGTATAATCTGGGCGGCTGTCTGGCAAATCTCCTTTGCGGTGTCCTGTGCCTGCTGCTGTGGCTGCCCCTGCGCCGGCATTGGCTGGGCGGTCTGCCCATGGTCTGCGGCCTGCTTGGCGTGGCCTTTGCCCTGCTCAACGGCATTCCCATGAAGGCCGGCGGTCTCGACAACGACGGGAGAAACGTCCTGTCGCTGAAAAAGGACGCCGCCGCCCGATGTGCCTTTTGGGTGCAGATGAAGATCTGCGAGGCGCAGTCCAAGGGCCTGCGGCTTTACCAGATGCCCGAGGATTGGTTCGCCTATCCGGAGGAGCGGCTGGACAATCCTCTGGTGGCGTCGGTTGCGGTCTTCGCCTGCAACCGCTTGCTGGATGCGGGCAACGCCGCCGAGGCCGGGAAGGCCATCGACACGCTGCTCTGCCGCAAAAGCGGTATGCCGGGCATTTACCGGGATCTGCTGACCGGCGACCTGCTGTGCTGCCGCCTGCTTGCGGGGGATACCGCCGGCGCGAAAGCGCTGATCACCCCGGATTGGGAGCGGTTTTGCAAAAGCATGAAAACCTTCCCCTCGGTGCTGCGGACGCAGTATTTCCGGGCGCTGCTGCTGGAAAAGGATGCGGCCGGGGCGGAAAGCGCGCTGGCGGCCTTTGACCACGGTGTCAGGACCTACCCCTACCCTGCCGAGATCGAAGGCGAGCGGGAGCTGCTGGCCATGGCCCGGAGTGTGGCGGTATGAAGCGGCTGAAACGGCTCTTGCCGGTGCTGCTTGCCCTGTGCGCGGCGTTGGTGGCCTTTGGCTGGGACTACGACCTGAAAATCGTGCGCTACACGGTGGACAGCCCAAAGATCACCCAGCCGGTCCGCGTCCTCTGTCTTTCCGACCTGCACAGCTGCAGTTACGGAGAGGGACAGTGGGAGCTGCTGGACGCTGTGAACGATGCCGCACCCGATGTGGTGGTGCTGACAGGCGACATTTACGATGATGTTCTGCCCCCGGGCAACACTGACACGGTTCTGGCCGATCTGGGCCGGCGATACCCCTGTTTCTACGTCACGGGCAACCACGATGTTTTCTGCGGTGACGCGGTCGCCGCCCACGGAATCACCCCGTTGAACGGGGATGCCCTTCCGCTGGTGATCAACGGTCAGGATCTGCTGCTGTGCGGTCTGTCCGATCCCCGGGAGAGCGCCGCTTTCGCGGAAAATCTAACCGCGTTGAACGGGCAGGCGCAGGCTGCCGAGGCGTTTACCGTCCTGCTGTCTCACCGGCCCGCGCGGATCGGACAATATCTCCCCGGCGGCTGGGATCTCATTTTCAGCGGCCACGCCCACGGCGGCCAGTGTCGCATCCCCGGCCTGCTCAACGGTCTGCTGGCCCCCGATGAGGGCCTGTTTCCCCGGTACGCCGGCGGCCGTTACGATCTGGAAGGTACCACCTTCGTCGTCAGCCGTGGCCTGGCCAAGGAAAGCACCCGTGTCCCACGGCTGTACAACCCTCCCGAGCTGGTTCTCGTGGAAATACAGTAAAACCGTCTGCCTCCGCAGGCGGTTTTTCTTTTCACCACCTCTGCCGACGGCACATAGACTGGAGTAAACGACTTGGCAGGTGAGCGATTTGAATGATGTTTGGAGCGCCGCCCTGTGTATCCTGCTGCCGTTTTTCGGCACGGCACTGGGGGCGGCGACGGTGTTCTTTTTGCGGAGGGAGGCACACGAGCGGCTGCGCAAAGGGCTGCTTGGGTTTTCCGCGGGAGTGATGCTGGCGGCCATGGTGTGGTCGCTGCTGCTGCCCGCCATGGAGCTGGCGGCAAAGGCGGGAACGCCGCCCTGTCTGCCCGCCGTGGCGGGCTTTTTACTGGGCACGGTGTGCCTTTTGGCGCTGGACATTTGGTTGGAAAAGGCAGAAATGCGCCCGGAAAAGGGCGCCATGCTGACCCTGGCGGTGACGCTGCACAACCTGCCGGAGGGTATGGCGGTGGGCGTGGCGCTGGCAGGCATGATGTCCGGGCAGGAGCTGGTCACGCTGGCAGGCGCGGCCACCCTGTCTCTGGGGATCGCCATCCAGAACGTGCCCGAGGGGGCTATTATCTCGGCACCGCTGATGGCGGCGGGCAAAAGCCGAAGGCGGGCCTTCGCTTCGGGAGCGCTGTCCGGGGCTGTGGAACCGCTGGGCGCGCTGCTGACCCTGTTGCTGACCCGACAGGTGACGGCGCTGCTGCCCTATGTGCTGGCCTTCGCGGCAGGGTGTATGCTGTACGTGGTGACGGTGGAGCTGATCCCCGAGACCCAATGCGGCGGACGGAGCGCCGCCGGCCCCTGGGGCGCCGCCCTGGGTTTTGCGGTGATGATGGTGCTGGACGTTGTGCTTGGATAAACAAACAGCCGCCTAAACAGGCGGCTGTTTTGTTTATTTCTTCTTTTTCTTGCGCATCTGCGCTTCGTGCCGGGTCTTGACGCTCTTCTGCACTTTTTTCTGATAGGCTTCGAAGTCGGGGATGCGATGCTCTTCCATCAGTTTGAGGATGTCGGCCTGCTGCTCGGGCTGGATGCGCATGGCGCACTCCTTGGTCAGGGTGGACATACGGAAGGTCAGGCCCTCTTTGGAGCGGGTATCGAAATCGTAATACATGGCCTTTTTGTAGTCGATGAACTTGCCGCCGCTGTAGATGCCGTCGGTACCCAGACCGCAGCCGGTGCTGAACACGATGCTGCAGATGGCCACGATGAGCACGAAGATGGGCCACTGCTCGGCCAGATTCTGGGCACGCAGCACGGCCACCAGAACGATCACCGCGAACACGATGATGATGGGCTTTTTATTGGGGGTGATGCCGTGGATCACCACGTTTTTCCGCTCCCGTACCAGCATCCGCAGCTGATGGATCAGCACGACGGCAGACAGGATCAGCAGAACATAATCAAAGGTCGTCATTTAGGGTCCTCCTCCTGCAGTTCGTCCAGGCTGAGAGAAAACGCCGGCGCAAACTGCTCCATGTAATAATCGGCCTCGGGCAGGCCCATCTTCGCGATGGCCTCCCGGGTCTGGATGGCCGCACGGCGGAACTCGTCGTTGCCGCCGCGGAGCTCTTCCACGCATTTGATGTAGGCGCTGATCTTATCCGCCGCCTTGACGTACCGATACAGCTCGGGGTTGTCAGCTTCAAAGGCGAACAGCACCTTGTACTGGGGCTGCAGGTCATCGGGCAGCATCCGCAGCAGGCTGTCGGCGGCCGCGTGCTCGATGGACTTGTAAGCCGCCTGGATCTCGGGGTTATTGTACTTCACCGGGGTGGGCATATCGCCGGTGATGATCTCGCTGGCGTCGTGGAACAGGGCCACGGCGGCGATCTGGCCGGGGTCGATGTCCCGGCCGAACTTTTCCTTGCCGATGACCGCCAGCGCGTGAGCGGTCACGGCAGTGTCATAGCTGTGCTCGGTGAGATTTTCGGTGCAGTTGTTGCGCATGAGGCCCCACCGGGTGATATTGCGCATACGGGTCATCATGGCAAAAAATCCGTTTTTCCGCATAGGCTCCTCCTTACAGCGCCCGGAAATATTCCGGACGGAGGTCGGTGCGGCCGGTCATGGCGCTGTGGATGCGCTGCAGCATGGCCTGCTTGTCCTCGTTGAGGGTACCCCGGAGGGTGAGGTAGTTGGAGGCGTGATTCATGCGGAACACGGCGCCTTCGCAATCCAGCTGGGCCACCAGCAGGGCGGTCTCCTCCAGCACCTGACGGCTGTCCAGCAGCCGGAAGCTGCCCTCGCGCACCCAATCGTACATGGGCGTGCCGGGCTCCACCATAAGGGTCAGCAGACCGATATAGGCAGGCTTCATGGCGGACAGAGCGGCTGCCGTATCCATGGCGTGCTCCCGCCACAGTTCCACGCCGCCCAGGCCGGAGATGGCGGTCACCGACAGCTCGATGCCGGCGGCGTTGATCTTCTGGCCGGCGGCCACGATGTCGGCGGCGGTGTGGCCCTTGCGCATCTTTTTCAGCACCTCGTCGCAGCCGGACTCCAGGCCCATATAGACCATGGTCAGGTTACGCTCCCGCAGACGCTTGAGTTCCTCTGGGGTGCGCTTGTGGACGCTGGAGGGAGACGCGTAGCAGGTGACCCGCTCACACTCGGGAAACTTTTCGGCGATGTATTCCAAAATGCGCTCCAGATCGGCGGCAGGACGGATGAGGGCATCGCCGTCGGCCAGGAAAATGCGGCCCACCTTGGAATAGGCCTGCCGCGCCATGTCGAAATCCTCCAGGATCTCGTTCATGGGACGCAGTTCGAACTTTTTTGCCTTGTACATACTGCAAAAGGCACAGGTGTTGTGGCTGCAGCCGTAGGTCACCTGCACGATGAGGCTTCGGGCCTCGGAAGGCGGACGGTAAACGCTGCCTTTGTATCGCATGGGATCATCCCTTCTTTGTGTTGGTAATAAGATATTATACCACAGTTTTGCGGCAAAGAAAAGAGGAAGCGGGCAAATCCGATTGTTTTCCCGGGAGTGGCGACAAGCCTTGCACCCGTTCCCGTTACCGTGGTATAATCAATATGAAAACCGTACTTTATGGAAATGAGGGGATATTCATGGAGGGCAATCGAACTACCGCCAAGGAATGCACCAAGGCCTTTTGTCGGCAGATGAACAAGAAGGCTCTGGAGCTGGGGATGCATGGCTCCACCTTCAACGATCCTGCCGGAATTTTTAACTGCGCCACCCCGAAAGACATCCTGACCTGCCTTTTGAAGGTGTGCGACACCCCGCTCCTGTGCAAACTGTGGCAGAACGAGCGCTACACGGTCAATGTGGAAGGTGCCAACGCCAGAGAAATGCCCATCGTTTCAAAAGTTTTTGCAGGCGACGGCAGCGCTGACCTTTGCGCTCATTACAAGCTGTTGGGCGGAAAGGGCGGCTCTCTCACCCGTCCGGGCATCTATAACACTGCCGTGGTGGTGGAAGGCCCCGCCGCCGGGGAGCGGTTGGCCTGCGTGATCATGGGCGCGGAGGCACCCGGCACGCAGCCGGGCAACCGCTTTGCCGCGGCAAAAGCAGCGCTGGATGTGGCGCTGGGCCGCACGGCACCCGATGCCCACGTCTGCGCCGATTCCGCACTGGTTTGCGTTGTGCCTGAGGACAAGGGCCGGCAAGCGGTCATGCTTTACGAAAAGGCACCGGTCAAGGCAAATATGCCTGCCTCCATGTCCAAAATGCTGACCGCGCTGGTGGTTTTGGATGTTCTGCACGACGTGGACACCAGGATCACCGTCACGCAGGATGATGTTGCCCTGGTGGCCCCCGGATTCTATCAGGAGGATTTCAGGGACGGCGATATCGTATCGGTAAAAGATCTGCTTGCCGCTATGCTGCTGCCCTCCAGCAATGTTGCCGCGCACATTTTGGGCCGCTATGTGGGTCAGATCCTTTTGGATGAAGCCCGTTGAAGTCTGTCGAAATACAAAAAGGACTGCTTTCGCAGTCCTTTTTCTTGTTTTTAAGGGCGTTCGACGCGATAACACACCTCGCCCACCGGCTCCTCCCCCGCTCTGCGGAAGCGTTCCACGGTGTGGGTGACCGTCATACAGGATTTTTGCAGCACACGGCCGGATCTCTCATTTTCTACCCGGTGATAGGCCTCCAGCCACGCGAAATCGGTGTTCGTGAAGGTATACCCGATGACGGCGGCAAGGGCTTCTCCGGCGTAGCCCCGTCCCCAGCGGGAGCGGCTGACGCAGTACTCGATCTCGGCGACTTTGCAGTCCTCGTACACCCGGCAGAAGGCGATCTGGCCGACGGAGCTGCCGCTTGGTTTCGATCATTTGCGTACCACAATGATCCATACCATCACCTCTGCACTTCATTATATCCGCTCGCCGCAAAACAGCAAGAAAAAGGATCGCCGAAGCGATCCTTTCCTTGGTTGTCTTACTTTTCGACGGGGCCAAAGGTGCCTGCGGCAGCATCCAGCTGGAACAGACGACCCATGGGCAGGGACATGGTGGGGCTGCAGTGACCGCACACCACACCGGAGATGGTGGGCTTGCCGGCGGGCACGATGAGCTCGCGGTAGATATCCTCCAGGGACAGGCCGCCGATGACGCCTTCCTTGTCGGCGCAATCGGTGAAAGCGCCCAGGATGATACCGGCGGCATCGTCAAACTTGCCGGCGTTGCGCAGGTGGGTCAGCATACCGTCCACCTTGTAGGGGCGCTCGCCGATCTCTTCGATGAAGAGGATCTTGCCCTTGGTGTCGATCTCATAGGGGGTGCCCAGAGATGCGGCCAGCAGGGACAGGTTGCCGCCGCACAGAAGGCCCTCGGCCTTGCCGGGAACCAGAGTGGTGATGGGGCAGCCTTCGGGATTGACGTACTCGATGTCATTACCGAACAGCATGGCCTTCACGAAGGGGCCGGTGTACTCGTCCAGACCATCGCTCCAGGCGCCGACCATGGGCATATGGTAGGATTCCATGCCGCAGATCTGGTTCAGGGCGTTGAGGATGGCGGTGACGTCGCTGTAGCCGCCGAAGAACTTGGGATTGTTCTTGATGACTTCCCAGTTCAGCATGGGCAGGATGCGGTGGAAACCGTAGCCGCCGCGGGTGCAGACGATGCCCTTGATGCTCTCGTCGGCAAAGGCAGCATTGATGTCGTTGGCACGGACAGCGTCCTCACCGGACAGGAAGCCGTGACGGGCGGTGGCGCTGGGGTACAGCACAGGCTCAAAGCCCATGTCGCGGGCGGCCTGCATCAGTTCTTCGGACGTCTTGGAAGTGGGGCTGGAGCCGCACAGGATCGCCAGGCGATCGCCGGGCTGCAGAGCGTTGGGACGGATCATATGAGATTCCTCCTGTCAAATATTGAAAAAAGGGAGCCCCGAGGGGCTCCCTTTTGGGGTAAGGTTCTTACTTGTTGGCGATCGCAGACTTGAACTCCTCGATCATCAGGGGCACGACCTTGAACAGGTCGCCGACGATGCCGTAGTCGGCAACTTCGAAGATGGGAGCGGAGTCGTTCTTGTTGACGGCGATGATGCACTCGGAATCGGACATACCGGCCTTGTGCTGGATAGCGCCAGAGATACCCAGGGCGATGTAGATGCGGGGACGGACGGTCTTACCGGTCTGACCAACCTGGTGGTCAGCGGTGATCCAGCCGGAGTCAACGCAAGCACGGGAGGAACCAACAACGCCGCCCAGGACATCGGCCAGCTCGTGGGCCAGCTTGATGCCGCCTTCGACGTCCTTGGAGATACCACGGCCGACAGAGACGATGACTTCAGCGCCGGTCAGGTCGACCAGCTTGCGGGCTTCCTTAACGGTCTCCAGAACCTTGGTCTTCATGTCGCACTCGCACAGCTTGACCTCGGGCTTGGTGATGACGACAGCGTCAGCGCGGGCCTGATCGAAGGGAGCCTTCTTCAGAACGCCGGGACGGACGGTAGCCATGCAGGGACGGAAACGGGGGCAGATGATGGAAGCCATCAGGTGACCGCCGAAAGCGGGACGGGTCATCTTCAGGTCCTTGGAAACGTCGTGGGGCTTGCCCAGAACCATAGCGGTGCCGACGTTCTCGATACGGGCTTCGGGCAGAGTGGAGTTCTCGCGCAGGAAGTCCTTGTAGGAGGTCATTTCGACGTCCAGGTGGGTGCAGTCAGCGCACAGACCGGTGTGCAGACGGGCAGCACAACGGGGAGCCAGGTCACGGCCGATGTTGGTAGCGCCAACCAGCAGAGCCTCGGGCTTCATCTCGACGACGGTGTCGCAGATGACCTTGGTGTAAGCGTCGGTGGTGTAGTCCTTCAGCAGGGGATGCTCGCAGACGATGATCTCGTCAGCGCCATAACCAGCCAGTTCCTTAGCCAGATGCTCGACCTTGTCGCCCAGCAGCAGGCCGCACAGCTTAACGCCCAGCTCGTCGGCCAGCTTACGGCCCTCAGAGATCAGCTCGAAGTCGGTGGGCATCAGAACGCCCTGACGCTGCTCACAGAAGACCCAAACGTTCTTGAAGTCTTCCAGTACAGTATTCTTAAACTCGCTCATTTTGTCCAAACTCCTTTCAATCAGATAATGTGCTTCTTGACCAGAATGCCAGCCAGCTGCTCGCAAGTGGCCTTATCTGCGCCTTCCAGCATCATGCCGGCACCCTTCTGGGGAGGCGTGAAGGAGGTCAGAATGTTGGTGGGAGAACCAGCCAGACCGATGGTGTCGACCTCGATCAGGGGATCATCCTTCAGACGGGGATAATCCATGACATCCATGGGCTTGCTGTAAGCGCCGACGATACCGGCAACGCTCATGTAACGGGGCTCGTTCAGCTCCTTGATGCAGGTGACCAGGCAGGGAGTCTGGGTCTCGATGGTCATGTAGCCGTCTTCCAGCATACGCTTGACGGTGACCTTCTTGCCCTCGACCTTGATGTCAGCAGCATAGGAGATCTGGGGGATGTTCAGCTTCTCAGCGATCTGGGGACCGACCTGAGCGGTGTCACCGTCGATAGCCTGACGGCCGCAGAAGACGATATCGTCCTCTTCCAGACCGATGGCGTTGATGCCGGCGGCGATGATCTGAGAGGTAGCGAAGGTGTCGGAACCGCCGAACTCACGGCCGGAGATCAGGACGGCGTCGTCACAACCCATAGCGATCAGCTCACGCAGCATGCCCTCGGCAGGAGGGGGGCCCATGGTGACGGCGGTGACGCGGCAGCCGGTCTCGTCCTTCAGCTTCAGAGCGGCCTCAACAGCGTTCTTATCATCGGGGTTGATGATGGTCAGCATAGAAGCACGGTCCAGGGTACCATCGGGATTGACAGCAACCTTACCGGAGGTATCCGGAACCTGCTTGACACAAACAATGATTTTCATAATTTCGTTACCTCCTACTTATTTCACGCCCAGGTTGCTGGCGATAACCATTCTCTGAACCTCAGAAGTACCCTCGTAGATCTCGGTGATCTTGGCGTCGCGCATCATGCGCTCGACGGGATACTCACGGGTGTAGCCGTAGCCACCGAACAGCTGGACAGCACGACGGGTGACGTCGGAAGCAGCCTCAGCAGCGAACAGCTTGGCCATAGCAGCATCCATGCTGTAGGAGACCTTGGGGTTCTTGGCATGCTCCATCTTCTTCAGAGCAGCGGAGTAGACCAGGAACTGAGCAGCCTGCATGCGGGTGTGCATATCGGCCAGCTGGAACTGGGTGTTCTGGAACTGGCTGATGCGCTTACCGAACTGGACGCGCTCCTTGGTGTACTTGATGGCTTCCTCAACGGCGCCTTCG
>JAFYPP010000109.1 GCA_017559995.1 Clostridia bacterium
GGTCACTGTAGCTGCGGCCGCGGTTCAGGAAGACCTGATACTGGAAGGGGCAGGTCATGGGGCGCAGGGCGAAGCATTCCTTGGTCTCATCCTCGGGATCGCCCAGAATGAACATACCGTCGCGGTAATGATCCCAGTGGCCGGAGATCTTATACAGATCGCTCTTGGCCATCAGGGGGGTCTTGGTCAGCAGGTAGCCGCGCTTCTGCTCCTCGTCCTCGATCCAGCGCTGCAGGATCTGGATGGTACGGGCACCCTTGGGCAGCAGGATGGGCAGACCCTGGCCGATGGTGTCCACGGTGGTGAAGTACTCCAGCTCGCGGCCCAGCTTGTTGTGGTCACGCTTGAGGGCCTCTTCACGCTGCTGCAGATAGGCCTCCAGATCTTCCTTCTTCTGGAAGGCGGTGGCATAGATGCGCTGCAGCATCTTGCGGCTGGAGTCACCGCGCCAGTAAGCGCCGGTGCAGGAGGTCAGCTTGAAGGCCTTCAGGCCGGAGGTGGAGGGCAGGTGAGGACCGGCGCACAGATCCACGAAGTCGCCCTGCTTGTAGAAGGAGATGACGGCGTCCTCGGGCAGATCCCGGATCAACTCCACCTTATAGGGCTCGTCCTTTTCCTGCATGAAGGCGATGGCCTCCTCGCGGGGCAGCTCGAAGCGCTCCAGGCGCAGGCCTTCCTTGACGATCTTCTTCATCTCGGCCTCGATTTTGTCCAGATCTTCCTGCAGGAAGGGCTTTTCACGGTCGAAGTCGTAGTAGAAACCGTTGTCGATGGCGGGGCCGATGGCCAGCTTGGTCTCGGGGTACAGGCGCTTGACGGCCTGGGCCAGTACGTGGGAACCGGTGTGGCGCAGAGTCCAGCGGGCGTCCTCATGGTCCCAGCCCAGGATCTCCACCACATCGCCCTCCTTCAGGACGGTGGGCAGGCTCATGCGCTCGCCGTTGATGTGGGCCACCAGAGCGGCCTTGTACAGTTCGGGGGAATGGGCCTTGGCAGCCTCGAGAGCGCGGCAGCCCTCTTCCAGCTCTACGGCCTTGCCGTTGACGATGATGTTCATAGTGTAAACATCCTTTCTCTATTTTTATTGTGATTTTCAAATGAAAAAGCCTCTGCACCCTGTGACAGGTGCAGAGGCGAATGATAGCATCCGTGGTTCCACTCTGCTTGCGGTCTGTTGACCGCCGCTTTCAGGCCGATAACGGGGCAAGCCGTCGTGCTCTGGCGGGAAAACTCCCCTCAAGCGCGCTCCTCCCGGGTGGTGGGGCAATTTGCAGACGCCGCGGAAACTTTCAGCCGGTGATCTCCGCTCTCTCTTGCGCCGGGGGCAAAGGCCCGTCCCGTTCACAGGATTTCTCAATATGAAGTCATTATATGCCCGAAAAAACCCGTTGTCAAGGGGGAATTACCGCAGCGGCTGCTCCATCTGCACGTCGGATACGGCGTAGTGACCGGGGACATAGGGGATGGGAGTGAAGCCGCACCGCCGGTACAGCCGCAGGGCGCTTTGCAGTTTGTGGTTGGAGTACAGCACGGCCTTTTTGGCCTTTTGCGCCCTTGCCCAGTCCAGACAGGCCTCCAGCAGCAGTTGTCCCGCGCCGAAGCCCCGATACTCCGGCCGAACGCCCAGCTTGATGACCTCGTAAACACCCGGTTCCACCGGCTGCATTCCGCAGGTGCCCACGACGGTGTCGCCCGCAAGGGCGAAAAACACCTGGCCGCCCACATCCAGAATGTCCCGGTGGGGGTTGCCCAGCATCTCCAGATCGATGGGTTCCAGCAGGTCAAACTCCTCCAGCCACGTTACCGAAATATCCAGAAAATCGTGGGCAAAGCGATCTTCCCACGGTACGATACGGATCTCCATAGCTTACTCCGGACGGGCGGGGTCGATGATGGGGGTGGGATCGAAGAAGTGCCTGATGACACGCTCGGGGTAGTTCTTCATGGTCAGGCCGTCCAGATTGATGCGGCCCTGGATCATATAGTCGTCCCGGACGTAGCAGGGCTGATAGGAATCCACCGGGCAGTAGATGTTGAAGCCGTGATCCACCAGATAGCGGAACCGCTGATCGTCGCCGTCAAAAGACACGCCGAAGGGGGAGATGAAGATGTTGGTGTCGCCGACATAGGGTGCGATCTCGCCCAACCAGCGGCCGATATCGTATTCTTCTTCCTTCATGGTGATGGTCTTTTTGTTCCAGTACTGGTTGTGGGTATAGCTGTGACAGGCGATCTGCCAGCCGTTGCTGCGCAGGGCCTGGGCCACCTGGGTGGTCTTGTCCAGCATCCACTGCTGGGTCTGCTCGTCAAACAGGTGCAGGTCGGTGATGCGGTAGCCGAAGGCGCCGGCGTAGCCGGTGATGGCCACGATGCCCTTGGCACCCTGCCAGGAGAACTCGGGATGCTCCTTGACATAGGCGTCCAGAATGGGCATCACGTCGCCGTCATAGGTGGGCTCGCCGCCCTCCACGGTGGAAACGCCCTCGCCGTGGTCGATGATGGTACCGCCCATGATGGTGACGATGTTGCCGTCCGCATCCACGTCCAGACGGCTGGCAAAGCCGTCGTCCAGCATATAGGTGTAATAGTTCACGTCGTCAATGGACAGCACCAGGGGCTTTTTGCCGGCGGGCAGATAAATGTCCTTCATCACGGCCTTGCCGTCCACGATCTCCATCATGTCGGTGATATCGTACAGGATGAAGCCGGCCTCCTGCAGCAGGGGCAGCATGGCCTTGAACTCCGACACGGTGGTCATAAAGTCATCGTAGCCGTCCTCTTCCCGGTCGCCGTCAAAGGCCTTTGCCGTGTCGGCCACCAGCGAGTGGAAGAAGATGTGGTAATACTGGCCGCCTTCGTACTTCACCAGACTCTCCTTGGCCTTTCGCACGTCCTGCAGCAGGGCGGCGGTGGAGGTGTCGGTGAGCTCGCCGGCATTTTGCAGCAGCTCGATGGCGTCATCGTAGTAATAGCCCTGCATCAGCCGTTCGGCCTGATCCAGCAGCTCCTGGCGCCGGGCCTGTGTGGCGGCGTCATCCACGGGAGGAGCGGCAGGCTCCTGGCTGGGCTGGGAGGATTGCTGCTGCTGGCTCTGTCCGGGCAGCTTGTCGCTGATGCTGGGCATGGGTTCTTCGTTGTGCAGCGACCGCACCAGTGCGGTGACGGCAAAGATCACCGCGATGATGGCGACCACCACCATGATCAGGATCACAGGCAGCTTCACACCGCTGCTGTGACGGGCGTATTTTCCTTTCGCCATATCCGATCCTCCTGTATCTGTAAGTATATATTCTTCGTCAATGATAGCATACCATAAAAACTTCTGTTTCGGCAGAGAAATTTTTAAAATTTCGAAAAAAATTAAGGAAATCCAAAGGCCCCGTGCCGCCACGGCCTGCCTTGACAAGGGGCGGAAGGGGGGCTATAATACAGACATTCCAATCTGTGCGGCGCAGAACGGCAGCGTTCTGCGGGAAGCGGGGTGCGAATCCCCCACAGCAGCCACTACTGTAATGGCGGACGGAAGCGCAAATGCCACGGGATCACCCGGAAGGCGCGCTTTGCGGTTGATGCCTGAGTCAGGAGACCGGCCGCACAGCGGAAACCGGGCGCTTTGGCAGGGGAGCGTTTGGTGTCACGTCTTCACATCCCTGTGAAGGCGATTTTTTTATCCCTGACAACCATTGTGGGAGGAAAAAACCTATGAAAAAACTCATCGCGCTGCTGCTGGCAGCCATGCTGCTGTCCACCGCCGTCTTTGCGGCCGATCCGCCGCTGCTCATCGCCCCCAACCCCAACGCGGCCAAAACCGTGTCCGTTCGGGTGGAAGGCCCCGAGGGCAATCTGTTCTGCGGCAAGGTGCCCGTTGGTGAAAACACCAGCGTACTGGACGTGGCGGAAGCCGCCTTTACCCAGAGCGGCATCGACTGCACCGTGTCTGTCAGTCCCTACGGCGGCAGCTACATCACCCAGGCCGCCGGTCTGCAGGAAGGCGCCTTTGGCGGCTACGAGGGCTGGCTGTACTATGTGGACGGCGTCAGTCCTGCCGTCAGCATGAGCCTGTCCTATCTGCGGGGCGGGGAAGAAGTGGTGCTCATCTACACCGACTTTGACGTGCTGGTGCCCATTCTGGAGACCACCCGGGATCACAAGGGTGTGGTGACCCTCACCCTCACCGCCGACGTCACCACCTACGACGCCAGCTGGAACGCCATCGTCACCCGTCAGCCGGTGGCCGGCGCCGCCATTGCCGTGGGCGGCGAGATCTATACCACCGATGCCCAGGGCAAGGCCGTCCTGTCCGCCGAGCTGTCCGCCAAGGACGCCGTGGCGGTGCAGGTGAGCAAGAAGAACGCCGTGGGTCTGCCCGGTCTGATCCCCTATGCTCCCGACTTCACCGTGGCGCTGGCCGGTGTGGAAAAGACCATGCCCTTCGCCGACCTGGAGGCCGACGCCTGGTACGCTCCCTACGCGCTGGAGATGTACGACCGCGGCGTGGTCAACGGCCTGCCCGGCGGTCTGTTTGCCCCTGCCGGCACCGTCACCCGTGCCCAGGTGGCCAAGGTGCTGTTTGAACTGAGCGGCGGCGTGTCCGTCAACTACCTCATGCAGTTCTCCGACGTGGCCCAGGATGCCTGGTACGCCGAGGCCGTCCGCTGGTGCGCCGCCATGGGTATCGCTCAGGGCGCCGACGGCAAGTTCAGCCCCGACGCTGCCGTCACCCGTCAGGATCTGGCCGTCATGCTCATGCGCTATCAGCAGAACGTGGTCAAGGCCGAGCTGCCCACCACCGCCGAGGCGCCTGCCTTCCTGGACAACGAGGCCATCGCCCCCTACGCCGCCGAGGCCGTCTACCTGATGCAGAAGGCCGGCATCGTGCAGGGCAGCCAGGGCAAGTTCAACCCCACCGCTTCCGCCACCCGCGGCGAGCTGTGCAAGATGCTGTCCGGTCTTGTTATTTCTGACTGATTTTTTCCGAAAAGGTTCCATAAGCAAAAGAAAACCCGGTCTTTCGACCGGGTTTTTCTTATTTTGTTTACTTGCCGCAGCAATGCTTATACTTCTTGCCGCTGCCGCAGGGACAGGGATCGTTGCGGCCCACTTTGTTCTTCTTGACCACGGGACGGCGCTCCACCGTGCCGTCGCCGGAGGTGCCGCTTTCCTTGGCCACCTTTTCACGCTTGATGTTCACCTGGGCGATGAAGATCAGCCGGGCGGCATCCATCTTGATGTCGTCGATCATGCCCTCGAACATATCGAAGCCCTGCTTTTTGTATTCCTTCAGGGGGTCGATCTGGGCATAGGCGTTCAGGCCGATGCCGCGGCGCATTTCGTGCATGGCGTCGATGTGGTCGATCCACTTCTTGTCGACCACCTTCAGCAGGACGATGCGCTCCATTTCACGCATGACCTCGGGAGAAACCGCCTGTTCCTTGGCGTCGTAGACCTTCTTGGCACGGGTCTGCAGCCACTCGATGGCCTGGTCGGGGGTCATGCCCTCCAGACGGACGGCCAGGGCCTGGGTCTCCTCGGGGGCGATGAAGATACGGGTATACCGGGCGGCCAGCTGCTGACAGGCCAGCTTTTCCAGATGGGTCTGGCCGGCGGCTGCGGTCATGACGGCGTGCTCGATCTCGAAGTTCACCATGCCCCGGACCTTGTCCTGCACGTCCATGCCGTCCAGCACCTGCATACGCTGATCGTAGATGATCTCGCGCTGGTGGTTCATGATGTTGTCGTATTCCAGAACGGTCTTACGGGACTGGTAGTGGATGCCCTCGACCTTGCTCTGGGCGCCTTCGATGACGCTGCTCAGCATCTTGGCGTTGATGGGCTCATCCTCGGGCAGCTTGAGGGATGCCATCATGCCCTGGACACGGTCGCCGCCGAACTTGCGCATGAGGTCGTCCTCCAGGGACAGGTAGAAGGTGCTCTCGCCGGGGTCGCCCTGACGGCCGGCACGGCCGCGCAGCTGGTTGTCGATACGGCGGCTCTCGTGGCGCTCGGTACCGATGATGCACAGACCGCCCGCGGCGCGTACCTGCTCGGCGGCGGGGCGCACGGCCTCCTTGTACTGGGCCAGCTTTTCCCGGAACAGGGCGCGGGCCTCCAGGATCTCCTGATTGTCGGTCTGGGCGTAGCCGGCGGCTTCGGCGATGACCTCGTCGGAGTAGCCCGCACGGGCCAGATCTTCCTTGGCCATGTACTCGGCGTTGCCGCCCAGCATGATGTCGGTACCGCGGCCCGCCATGTTGGTGGCGATGGTGATGGAGCCGGGACGGCCGGCCTGGGCGACGATGTGGGCTTCCTTTTCGTGGTGCTTGGCGTTGAGCACCTGATGCTTGATGCCCTCCCGCTTCAGCAGGGCGGACAGCAGCTCACTCTTTTCGATGGAGATGGTACCCACCAGCACGGGCTGCTGCTTTTCATAGCATTCCTTGATCTTGCGGATGATGGCCAGATACTTGCCCCGCTCGGTGCGGAACACCATGTCGTTGCGGTCGTCACGGATCATGGGCATATTGGTGGGGATCTCGATGACGTCCAGATTATAGGTGCCGCGGAACTCGTCCTCTTCGGTGACGGCGGTACCGGTCATACCCGACAGCTTGGGGTACATACGGAAATAATTCTGGAAGGTGATGGTGGCCAGGGTGCGGCTTTCCCGGTTGACGGTGACGCCTTCCTTGGCCTCGATGGCCTGGTGCAGACCCTCGGAGTACCGGCGGCCGAACATCAGACGGCCGGTAAACTCGTCGACGATGACGATCTCGCCGTCCTTCACCACGTAGTCCACGTCCAGCTTCATGCAGCCGTGGGCCTTGATGGCCTGGTTGATGTGGTGCTGGAGAGTGGCGTTTTCGGGATCGGACAGGTTGCCGCAGCCGAAGTAGCGCTCGGCCTTTTCCACACCGCGGGGGGTGATGGTGGCGTTGTTGCCCTTTTCGTCGATGAGGTAGTCGGCCTCGATGTCGTCCTGGCTCTCCTTGGCGTCCACCTCGATCATCTTGAGGGGGGTCAGGGTACGGGCGAAGCGATCGGCCTGCTTATACAGGTCGGTGGACTTGTCGCCCTGGCCGGAGATGATCAGAGGGGTACGGGCCTCGTCGATGAGGATGGAGTCCACCTCGTCCACCACGGCAAAGAAGAAGGGGCGCTGCACCATCTCCTGCTTGTAGATGGCCATATTGTCACGGAGATAGTCAAAGCCCATCTCGTTGTTGGTGCCGTAGGTCACGTCGGCGGCATAGGCCTCCCGGCGCTGATCGTTGTCCAGATCGTGGATGATGATGCCGCACTTCAGGCCCATAAAGCGGTACACGTTGCCCATCATCTCGCCCTGGTACTTGGCCAGATAGTCGTTGACGGTGACGATGTGCACGCCCTTGCCGGCCAGCGCGTTCAGGTAGGCGGGCAGGGTAGAGGTCAGGGTCTTACCTTCACCGGTCTTCATTTCGGCGATACGGCCCTGATGCAGGATGATGCCGCCGATGAGCTGCACCCGGAAGGGGAACTGGCCCAGAACGCGGCGGTCGGCCTCACGGATGGCGGCAAACGCCTCGGGCAGGATGTCGTCCAGGGTCTCACCTGCGGCCAGACGGCTCTTGAACCAGGGGGTCTTGGCCTGCAGCTCGGCGTCGGACAGCGCCTTGTATTCCTCCTCCATGGATTCGATCTTTTCCACGAGGGGCATGATCTTGCGGATCTCCTTGGACGACGTGTCGCCAAAGAGTTTCTTCAGAAAATTAGTTGCCATGTATCTTCCTGCCTTTCGGTAGAGAATTGCTAATTAAATAAGTATAACACAAAACGGCCGCAAAAGAAAGAAAAACAGACAGAAAAATGTCCTTGTTGCCGTATCTCTTTTATGTTATACTGTATTCTGAACCACTTTGTGTGAATAAAATCCGAATTTTACGGGAGGTTCCCTTATGAAGATGTTTTATGTGGTGAACACCAAGCACGACGCCGATGCCTACCGGGTCTATGCCCGGGTCCATATGGACGGCCGGGTCACTCTGGTCAACCGGGTGATCTCGCTGGTGGCCGGTCTGCTGATCATCTCCGGCGGCGTGGTGGCCACCGTGCAGCAGGGCCCCAAGGCGCTGTATATCGCCTCCATCATCGTGGGTCTGCTCATCCTGGCCGGCAAGCCCATCGGCCTGCTGCGTATGCGCAACCGACTGATGAAGAGCGCCGACGACATCCAGACCACCTTTGACTACCGCTTCGGCGACAACGCCTTTGACGTCAGCTATCCCGGCGATAGTATGTCCTTCGCCTACGGCAGCGTCAGCCGTATCGTGGAGACCGAGGCCTACTTCTTCGTCTATACCGACAAGCGGATGGCCCACATCCTGCCCAAGAAGCACTTCGCCCAGGGCGACGCCAAGAGCTTCGGCGCTTTCATCAGCGAAAAGACCGGCGTCCCCGTGACCTGGAACAAGGCCAGATGATGGAGTATCTGCTGCTGCTGAATCCCGGGCATAACCGGGTCTATCTGGACTCCGCCCAGGGCGCCGCCGTGGCCGAACTGGCCGCGCTGCTGCCCGGCTGTACCGCCGAAAGCACCACCCTGTGCAATCAGCCTGCCTTCCGCCTCACCTGCGAAAATCCGCTGGAAGGGGAGGCTCTGGCCGCCTGCGCCCGGTCGTCGCTGTTTTACGCCCTGTTCCGGAAGGAGGGCGACCTGCTGCGCCCCGTGGACGTGGCGGAGTGGCAGTACCTGCCCGACAGCCTGAACACCATTCTCAAGTATCCCGGCAAGACCAACGAGCAGTTCACCCGCATGATGGTGAATCTGGCGCTGTCCGCCGCCAACGGTACCCGGGAGGTGCCCACCCTGCTGGACCCCATGTGCGGACAGGGCACCACCCTGTTCGAGGCCGCCATCCGCGGCTGGAACGCCATGGGCGTGGAGGTGCAGGAGCAGCCTCTCCACAAGGGTGCCACCTATTTCGTCAAGTATCTGGAAAACGGCCGCTATAAGCACAAGCGGTCGGAGGAAAAGCGCACCCAGGGCGGCAAGCGCATCGCCCAGCTGATCTCGGTGCAGTACGCCGCCAAAAAGGACGACTGGTACGCCGAAGACACCCGAAAGGTGCAGTTCTTCCGTGCCGACAGCGCCTTGTGCGGTCAGCTGCTGGGCAAAAACGCCGCCGATCTGCTGGTGTGCGATCTGCCCTACGGCGTGCAGCACGGCGCTTCGGGAGGCGGCAGTCTCCAGCGCAACGCCGCCAAGATCGTCCGGGAAGTGGCCGACGGCTGGTTCGCCGCCCTGCGCCCCGGCGCCGGTGTGGCCCTGGCCTACAACTCCCTCACCACCCCCCGTCACCAGCTGGCCGAGGCCATGGAGGCCGCCGGCTTCACTGTCCTGCCCCAGGCCGAAGGCTTGGAGCACCGGGTGGATCAGGCCATCCTCCGGGATGTTCTGGTGGCCAGAAAGTAAATACGATTTGTAATTATTTATCTATATTATCCTAAAAGGAGCCGCTATTATGGAACTGAAAGACAAAATTCAGGCAATTACCGACGAAATGATCGCCATTCGCCGCGAGCTGCACCAGTGCCCCGAGCTGGGCACCTATGAGGTGGAGACCCAGAAGAAGATCTCCGCTCTGCTGACCAAGTGGGGCATTGAGCACAAGCCCTGCGCCGACACCGGAATCGTGGGCATCATCCCCGGCGGCAAGCCCGGCAACGTGGTGGGCATCCGCGCCGACATCGACGCTCTGCCCCTGCAGGAAGACCGCGACCGTGAGTACTGCTCCAAGAACGACGGCGTCATGCACGCCTGCGGCCACGATGTCCACGCTACCATCCTGCTGGGCATCGCCAAGCTGTGCAAGGAGATGGGTGACGAGCTGCCCGGTACCGTCAAGCTGTTCTTCCAGCCCGCCGAGGAGACCGTTGGCGGCGGCGACCGTATGGTCAAGGAAGGCTGCTGCCAGAATCCCGACGTGGACTACACCATCGGCCTGCACGTGCAGCCCTATATGGACGTCGGCACCGTGGAAATGCGCTACGGCCAGCTGAACGCCTCCTGCGACACCGTCACCATCAAGGTCAAGGGTAAGGCCGGCCACGGCGCTTATCCCGAGCGCGGCATCGACGCCATCGTGGCTGCCGCCGGTATCGTTTCCGGCCTGCAGACCTTTGTCAGCCGCAACATCAGCCCCCTGAACAACGCCGTTCTCACCATCGGCACCATCAACGGCGGCACCAAGAGCAACATCGTTGCCGACGAGGTGGTCATGACCGGTACCCTGCGTACTCTGGATCCCGAGACCCGTGTCTTTGCCCGTGACCGCATCATCGCCCTGTCCCAGAACATCGCCGAAGGCTACGGCTGTACCGCCGATGTGGACGTGGAGTGGGGCTATGCCGCTCTGATCAACACCGACGAGGTGGTGGACGTCATGAAGACCCGCGCCGAAGAGCTGCTGGGCGCCGATCACGTCTGGATGAAGCAGTTCCCCTCCCTGGGCGGCGAGGACTTCTCCTACTTTATCGACGGTTCCAAGAAGGGCGGCGCCTTCTACCACCTGGGCTGCGGCAACACCGAAAAGGGCATCACCGCCGCGCTGCACAACCAGAAGTTCGACGTGGACGAGGCGTGCATCCCCCTGGGCATCCAGCTGCAGATGACCTTCCTGATGGATCTGCTGCAGAAGTAAACAAAGAAATCAAAAAAGCACGGTCGAAAGACCGTGCTTTTTCTTTGCGCAAAAACACCGAGCGCCCTGCTTTCGCAGAGCGCTCGATGCCACAATATTACAGGAAAAGCGTTTCAGCTTACCTATCAATTACAGGAACAGGGGGACGAAGACCAGGGCGACGATGCTCATCAGCTTGATCAGGATGTTCAGAGCGGGGCCGGAAGTATCCTTGAAGGGGTCGCCGACGGTGTCGCCGGTAACGGCAGCCTTGTGGGCATCGGAGCCCTTGCCGCCGTGATGGCCGCCCTCGATGTACTTCTTGGCGTTATCCCAAGCGCCGCCGGAGTTGGACATCATGATAGCCATGGGAACACCGGCAACGGTGCCGCCGACCAGCAGGCCGGCCAGAGCCTCGGCGCCCAGCATCAGGCCCACGGCCAGAGGAGCGGCGATGGCGATGACGCCGGGAGCGATCATCTCGGTCAGAGCGGCGGTGGTGGAAATGTCAACGCAGCGGGCGTAGTCGGGCTTGGCCTTGCCTTCCAGAATGCCGGGGATCTCACGGAACTGGCGGCGGACTTCCTCGATCATCTTCTGGGCGGCGCGGGAGACGGACTCGGTGGTCAGAGCGCAGAACAGGAAGACCAGCATAGCGCCGACGAAGATACCGGCGATGACCTTGGGATCCAGGATGTTGATGGCGCCCAGATTGATCTCCTGAGCGTAGCTGTTGAACAGAGCCAGAGCGGTCAGAGCGGCAGAACCGATGGAGAAGCCCTTACCGATAGCGGCGGTGGTGTTACCGACGGCGTCCAGGCTGTCGGTGATCTCACGGATGGAGTGGGGCATACCGGACATCTCGGCAATACCGCCGGCGTTGTCGGCGACGGGGCCGTAAGCGTCAACGGCGATGGTGACACCGACGGTGGCCAGCATACCGATAGCGGCCAGAGCAACACCGTACAGACCGGCCAGAGTGGAAGCCATAACCACGGCGGCAGCGATCAGGATGATGGGCATAGCGGTGGACTTCAGACCGACGGAGAAGCCGGACAGAATGGTGGTAGCAGCACCGGTCTCGGACTGCTGAGCGATGTACTTGACGTGCTGATAGTCACCGGAGGTGTAGACCTCGGTGATGAAGCCGATGGCGGTACCGCAGACAACACCGGCAGCGATGGAACCGAACAGGCCCCAGCCGCCTTCGCACTGCAGGCACAGCAGCAGAGAGGCAACCAGCATGATGGCGGAAGCCAGGTAGGTACCGATGTTCAGGATCTTATGGGGATCGCCCTTCTTGACGGTCTTGACAACCAGAACGCCGATCAGAGCGGCAACGATACCCACAGCGACCATCTGGAACACCAGACCGATGCGCTGGGCATTGCCGGCAGCCAGCAACAGACCGGACAGGATAGCACCGACATAGGACTCGAACAGGTCAGCGCCCATACCGGCGACGTCACCGACGTTGTCACCGACGTTATCGCCGATAACAGCGGGGTTACGGGGGTCATCTTCGGGGATACCTGCCTCGACCTTACCGACCAGGTCAGCACCGACGTCAGCAGCCTTGGTGTAGAGACCGCCGCCCACACGGGCCAACAGAGCGCTGGAAGAAGCACCCAGAGAGAAACCGGTCAGCATGCTGGTGTCACCGTTGAAGATGATGTA
>JAFYPP010000110.1 GCA_017559995.1 Clostridia bacterium
CTGATGGCCGAGCTGAAGGCCCTCACCCAGGAGACCATGGAGGCCTGTCTGGACAAGGGCATGACCAGCCGCAACGCCATCAAGGAGGCCATCAGCCGCAAGCTGTCCGACTTCCTGTACAAAAAGACCAAGCGGGAACCCCTCATCGTTCCCGTGCTGCTGGAACTGTAAACCAAAGCCGACCCACCCGGGTCGGCTTTTTTCATTGCCTTTTTTATGCAAATGCTGTATACTGTTCCCATACAGACAAAAACGAGGAGGAGGATCCCCATGAAAGTCAAAGATATGCCCTACGAGCATCTGCCCATAGAAGAGATCCGTGCCGAACTGCAGGCAGTTCTGGCCGAGATCAGGGATGCCAAGTGCCACAACTGCGTGCTGCGCGCCCGTGAGCGCCTGCTGAAGATGCTGGTGCGTTATCAGTCCAACGCTTCCCTGTGCTACATCCGCTACAGCTGCAACACCGCCGACGAGTACTACGTGAAGGAGCACGAGTACTTCGACGAGATCGGCCCCGAGGTCCAGTCCCTGCTCACCGAGATCAGCATGGCGCTGCTCAACTCCCCCTACCGCGCCAAGCTGGAAGAGGCCCTGTCCCCCGTGTACTTCCGCTACCGCGAGGTGGAGTCCAAGGCCATGTCCCCCATCATCGTGGAGGATATGGTGGAGGAGAACAAGCTGTGCTCCGAGTACAGCAAGCTGATGGCCGGTCTGGAGTTCGAGTTCCGCGGCGAGACCTACAGCCGTGCCGCTCTGGCCGGTTTCTTCAAGGATGACGACCGCGAGACCCGTAAGGAGGCCTATGAAGTCTTCGGCAAGAAGATGAACGAGGTAGCTCCCCAGCTGGACGACATCTATGACCGCATGGTGAAGGTCCGTGACCGCATGGCCAAAAAGCTGGGTTACAAGAACTTCATCGAGCTGGGCTATTACCGCATGAACCGCGTGTCCTACGGCCAAAAGGAAGTGGAGACCTTCCGCAAGAACGTTCTGGAGTCCTGGGCACCCGCCAACGCCCGTCTGCGTCTGGAAAACGCCAAGGCCCTGGGTCTGGACCAGTATATGTTCTACGATGACGGCGTCATCGTTCCCGGCGGCGACCCCCGTCCCCAGGGCGGCAAGGAAGAGATCTTCCAGGCTGCCAGGGAGATGTATCACGAGATGGGCGACGAGACCGCTGCTTTCATCGACCTGATGCTGGACAACGACGCCTTTGACGTGGACGCCCGCAAGAACAAGTGGGGCGGCGGCTACTGCACCGAGGTGGCGGCCTACAAGCAGCCCTTCATCCTGGCCAACTTCAACGGCACCGCCGGTGACGTGGATGTCATGACCCACGAGGCCGGCCACGCCTTCAACGCCTTCCTCATCGCCGACAACAAGTTCGCTCTGGAGATCGCCTGCGGCGGCATGGAGACCGCCGAGACCCACTCCATGTCCATGGAGTACTTCGCCTGGAAGTACATCCACAAGTTTTTCGGCGAGGACGCCAAAAAGTACAAGTATATGCACGCTCTGGAGAACTTCTCCTTCATCCCCTACGGCACCATGGTGGACGCCTTCCAGCACATCGTGTATGAGAACCCCGACATGACCCCCGCCCAGCGCAACCAGGCCTGGCTGGAGTTGGAGAGCAAGTTCCGTCCCCACATCAAGACCGAAGGCATCCCCTTCATTGAAGAGGGCCGCCGCTGGCAGTACCAGATGCACATCTACGAAAGCCCCTTCTACTACATCGACTACTGTCTGGCACAGACCGCCGCCTTCGGCTTCCTGCTGGCCTCTCTGGAGGATTATGACGGCGCCTTCGCCCGCTATGTCCGCCTGACCCGTCAGGGCGGCGAGAGCTACTTCGAGGATCTGCTGGAAGAGGCCCGCATCCCCTCTCCCTTCAAGGAGGGCGCCCTGCAGACTCTGGCCGACAAGATCGAGTCCCTGCTGCTCAAGCTCAAGGCCGACATCTAAATCATCACGAAAAGCGCCCTCCGGGATCCCGGAGGGCGTTTCTTCATCGGTGCAGGATGCCAAGGCTTTCGGCGGCGTCCTCCACCGTCTGCACCGCGCGGCGGGCGGTGCGCTTCACTCTGCGGCGGTCGGCGTCGGTGACCATGCCCGCGGCTGCCATCCCAAGACAGGCGCCTGCCACCATACCCATGCCCATACCGGACAAAAACTTATTCATAGCGACCCTCCTTTCGTCCTAGTATGCCCCGTTTAAGGTTTGGTAAACACCTCGGTTTCCCACTTGACAGAACATCCCGCCTCTGTTATGATGCGTCTTAATACTTTCTGAAGGGAGGTCCTATCGTCCAAATGGACAGTGACAATTGTGACTGTAGCGACAAGTTCATCGGTTGTGCGTGCGCATATCTGACCCGTTTTGCAGGGGACAGGTATGCCTTTTTGCGTTTCGGCAGATTTCGCCACTGAAACGTCCGCCGTTTCCCCAACCACAACATTTTGAAAGGAACTTTGTCTTATCATGAGTAATACCGCTTCGATTATTTTCATCGCCGTCATGGTGATGTTTTCCGCCTATTTTTCCGCCACCGAGACCGCCTTTTCTTCCCTGAACAAGACCCGCCTGAAGGTGCTGGCCGAAAAGGGCGACAAAAAGGCCCTCCTTGCGCTGGAACTGTCTGACAAATACGATCAGATGATCACCTCCATCCTCATCGGCAACAACATCGTCAACATCGCCATGGCCTCGGTGTGCACGCTGCTGTTCGTCCATCTGCTGGCCGACGCCGGCGCCACCGTGTCCACCGTGGTGTCCACCGTGGTGGTGCTCATCTTCGGCGAGGTCACCCCCAAGAGCCTGGCCAAGGAGATGCCCGAAAAGTTCGCCATGTTTTCCGCCCCCTTTCTGCGGCTGCTGATGGTGGTGCTCATCCCCTTCGCCTTTTTGTTCACCCAACTGAAGAACCTGATGGGCAAGGTCATCCGCAACACCGAGGACCGCCGCATGACCCAGGAAGAGCTGCTCATGCTGGTGGACGAGGTCCAGCAGGAGGGCGGTCTGGACGAGGACGAGCACGAGCTTCTGCGCTCGGCCATCGAGTTCAACGACCGGGATGCCGAGGACATCCTCACCCACCGGGTGGATCTGGAGGCCGTCTGCATCCGGGACAACGCCCGGGATATTTCCAAGGTCTTTGACGACAGCCGCTTTTCCCGTCTGCTGGTCTATGACGAGGACATCGACGACATCGTGGGCGTCATCCACCAGTCGGACTTTTACAACGACATGGTCATGCACGGCAAGGAACTGCGGGACATCATGACCCAGCCTCTGTTCGTGCCCAAATCCCTCAAGATCTCCGATCTGCTCAAGCTGCTGCAGAAGGAAAAATCCCACATCGCCATCGTCAACGACGGCTACGGCGGCACCCTGGGCATCGTCACCATGGAGGACATTCTGGAAGAGCTGGTGGGCGAGATCTGGGACGAGCACGACGAGGTGGTGGAGGACATCCGCCGCAACGGCGACGGCTCCTGGACGGTGTCGGGTTCTGCCGACCTGTACCGTCTGCTGGATAAACTGGGCATCGACGAGGACGCCGTGGAAAGCGCCTCGGTCACCGGCTGGATCATGGAACGGCTGGACAAGGTGCCCCTGCAGGGCGACCGCTTCGAGATGGACGGCTGGCGGATCACCGTCACCGGCACCGACGAGCGCCGGGTCAAAGAGATCCGTGTGGAGCAGATCTGATCGTAAAAATAATCAAAACTTTTTTGGGCTGTCTTTTGGGCGGCCCTTTTTTATGCTATACTGAAGGCAGAAGGAGGGATGTGCGTGAAAAAACGGATCGTTCTGACGGTGCTTGTGCTGCTGGCGGCGGTTTGCGCCGTGATCGCCGCGGCCTTGTTCGGCAATCCCCTGTCCAAGGCTTTGGCCGCCCGCACCGCAAAGGCCCACATGGCCGCCCACCACCCTTTCTACACCCTGGAACGGGTGGGATACAATTTCAAGGACGGCCATTACTACGCCCACCTCACCGACGGTCAACAGATCGACGGCGACTTTTCCCTGTCGCTGGGCTGGTGGGGAAATCTGCTGGGTGACGATTACGCCTACCGGGTCACCGGCGGCGAAAACACCCGCAGCCGTTTGAGCATGGAATACCGTGCTTTGGTGACTTCCGTGCTGGAGACCCCGGAGGCCGGTCTGCCGCTGGATTTCGGCTTTGGCGATCTGGAGATCTGGAGCCGGGAGGCCTCCCTGCACGACGACTGCCCTGCTTACGCCCTCATCACCGAAGACCTCCCCCTCAACGGCACCTATGATGTGCGGGCGCTGGGGGCCCGGGCGGGCCATCTGGTCTACTACCTGCAGGTGGAAGAGCCCTCTTTGGAGGGCCTTGCCCACTGGCTTCTGGAGATCCGCCGGCTGATGGACGCATCCGGCGTGCCCTTCGCGGACATCGACCTGACCCTCCGCTATCTCCGGGACGACGGCGAACAGCGCCCGGAGTCCGACCTGTACGTGCTGCATTTTCCCTATGCCGACATTTTCGAAGAGGGCCTTTTTGCGCGGGTGGAACAGGCCAACGCCGACGCCGTGGCCTATTACGCGCAAATGGACAAAGAGCAGTAAATACCGCAAAATTCACAGAGAAAACCGCCTTTCCGGGCGGTTTTTCTTGCGTGAAGCCGTTGCATTTTGCGGAATATGGGCGTATAATTTTTAAGAATGGATTATTATGTGTATTCATAATCTGAAAGGATGCTGAAATATGAGTGAAGTACTGAAACCCGCCTCCGCAGGCACCATGGAATCCAGCGACGTGCTGGTGGAACTGGTCCCCGCCGAAGGCCGCGAGATCCAGCTGACCTCCGTGGTGGAGGCCCAGTTCGGCGACTCCATCCGTGCCGTTGCCGGCGAGATGCTGGACCAGTTCGGCCTGAAGGACGTCTGCCTGCGCATTGACGACCGCGGCGCCCTGGAGTGTGTCCTCCGTGCCCGCATCGAGACCGCCATCCTGCGTGCGAAAGGAGAGAACTGATCATGCGCCGTTCCATGCTGTTTTTGCCCGGCAACACCCCCAACGTCATCCAGAACGGTGACGTTCTGGGCGCCGACGCCGTCATCTTCGACCTGGAGGACGCCGTCGCTCCCGACCAGAAGGATGCCGCCCGTATCCTGGTGCGCAACACCATGACCTATCTGGACTTCTCCAAGGTGGAGACCATCGTCCGTATCAACTCTGTGGATACCGACTTCTGGAAGAAGGATCTGGAGACCATCCTGCCCCTCAAGCCCACCCTCATCATGCCCCCCAAGACCTCTACCGCCCAGGACGTCCTCACCGTGGACGCCTATATGTGCGAGCTGGAGGATAAGCTGGGCATGGAGCGCAATACCGTCAAGCTGATCCCCCTGATCGAGACCGCTCTGGGTCTGGAGAACGCCTTCCAGATCGCCGCCGCCTCCAAGCGCGTGGCCGCTCTGTTCCTGGGCGCCGAGGACCTGACCGCCGACCTCAGATGCAAGCGCACCAAGGAGAGCGAGGAGATCGCTTACGCCCGCGGCCGTATGGTGGCCGCCGCCCGCGCCGCCGGCGTGGACGTTTACGACACCCCCTTCACCGACGTCAACGACGACGAGGGTATCCGCATCGATACCGAGAAGGCCAAGGCCCTGGGCTTCACCGGCAAGGCCTCCATCTCCCCCCGTCACGTCCCCGTCATCAACGAGGTGTTCAGCCCCTCTCAGCGTGACATCGATTACGCGTATGAGGTCATGGAGGCCATCCGCATCGCCAAGGAGCAGGGCCGTGGCGCCATCGCTCTCCGCGGCAAGATGATCGACGCCCCCATCGTCAACCGCGCCAAGCAGACCATCGAGGCCGCCGAAGAGCTGGGCCTGGGAAGGAGTGACATCTAATGGATAAAGTTGTACGTTCTCTGAAAGAGGCCATTGAGCTGGCAGGTGTCCAGAGCGGCATGACCGTCTCCTTCCACCACCATATGCGCAACGGTGACTATGTCCTGAACATGGTCATGGAGGAGCTGGCCCAGAAGGGCATCAAGAACCTCACCGTCAACGCTTCCTCTGTGTTTGACTGCCACAAGCCCCTGATCGACCACATCCGGAACGGCGTGGTCACCAAGCTGTGCTGCAACTATATGGCCGCCGGTGTCGGCCGTGCCATTTCCGCCGGCATCATGGAGACTCCCGTGGAGTTCCGCACCCACGGCGGCCGTCCCGCCGACATCGTGTCCGGCAAGACCCCCATCGACGTGGCCTTCATCGCCGCTCCCACTTCCGACACCATGGGCAACTGCACCGGTAAGATCGGTAAGTCCGCCTGCGGCTCTCTGGGCTACGCCTATGCCGATGCCATGTACGCCAAGAAGGTCGTGGTCATCACCGACAATCTGGTTCCCTATCCCCTGACCGAGCGCTCCATCGACGAGACCTACATCGACTATGTGGTCCCCGTGGAAGCCATCGGCGATCCCGCCGGTATCGTTTCCGGCACCACCAAGATCACCCGTGACCCCGTGGGTCTGGTGATGGCCGAGACCGCTGCCAAGGTCATCCAGGCCTCCGGCCTGCTGAAGGACGGTTTCTCCTTCCAGACCGGCGCCGGCGGCGCTACCCTGGCCGCTGCCAAGTTCCTGAAGGACATCATGCTGAAGGACAACATCAAGGGTTCCTTCGGTCTGGGCGGCATCACCGGCTACATGGTGGATATGCTGAACGCCGGCTGCTTCCAGAAGCTGCTGGACGTCCAGTGCTTCGACCTGAAGGCCGTTGAGTCCATCCGCACCAACCCCAACCACGCCGAAGTTTCCGCCATGCACTACGCTTCCCCCAACGCCAAGAGCGCTGCCGTGGACAGCCTGGACGTGGTGCTGCTGGGCGCTACCGAGGTTGACCTGAACTTCAACGTCAACGTTCACACCGACTCCAACGGCTCCATCATGGGCGGTTCCGGCGGCCACAGCGACACCTCTGCCGGTGCCAAGCTGGCCATGATCATCGCCCCCCTGTCCCGTGCCCGTCTGCCCATCGTCACCGACAAGGTGCAGTGCATCTCCACCCCCGGCAAGACCGTGGACGTGCTGGTGACCCAGCGCGGCGTCGCCGTCAACCCCAACCAGACCGAGCTGCGAAAGGCTCTGGAAGCCGCCAAGCTGCCCGTCTGCGACATCGAGGAGCTGAAGGCCCGCGCCGAAGCCATCTGCGGCGCCCCCAAGGCCGTCCGCCACGGCAACAAGGTCGTCGCCAACGTCATCTACCGTGACGGCACCGTCATCGACCAGCTGTATAACGTCGAATAATAGGAGGACACACCCATGAGAGAACTGGATGCTGCCCGCATCACCGAAGTGGTCGCCCGCCTGTGCGTGGAGGCCAACCGTCATCTGCCCCAGGACGTGAAGAACTGCATCGCCTGCGCCCGTGAAAAGGAGCAGTGGGCTCCCGCCCAGGAGATCCTGGATCGCATTAAGGAAAACTATGAGATCGCCGACCGTGACGAAATGGCCATCTGCCAGGACACCGGTATGGCCTGCGTGTTCCTGGAGATCGGCCAGGACGTGCATATCAACGGCAACATCGCCGACGCCGTCAACGCCGGCGTCAAGAAGGGCTACGGCGAGGGCTTCCTGCGTAAGTCCGTCGTCCGCGATCCCCTGGACCGCGTCAACACCGGCGACAACACCCCCGCCATGCTGTACACCGACATCGTTCCCGGCGACCGGGTGAAGGTCACCGTGGCCCCCAAGGGCTTCGGCTCCGAGAACATGAGCCAGCTGAAGATGCTCAAGCCCTCCGACGGCCTGCAGGGCGTCAAGGACTTCGTGGTCAAGGTCGTGGAAGAGGCCGGCCCCAACCCCTGTCCTCCCATCGTGGTGGGCGTGGGCGTTGGCGGTACCTTTGACAAGGCCGCTCTGCTGGCCAAGAAGGCCATCATCCGCTCTGCCGAAGAGCGCAACCCCAACCCCTTCTACGCCGAGCTGGAAGCCGAGCTGCTGGAGAAGGTCAACGCGCTGGGCATCGGACCCCAGGGCTTTGGCGGCAAGACCACCGCTCTGGCTGTCAACATCGAGTATCTGCCCACCCATATCGCCGGTCTGCCCGTGGCCGTCAACCTGAACTGCCACGTGACCCGCCACAAATCGGAGGTGCTGTAAGATGGCTATCAAAGTGACTGCTCCCCTGTCCCGCGAGGACGCCCGCAAGCTGAAGAGCGGCGACAGCGTTCTGCTGTCCGGCGTGATCTATACCGCCCGTGACGCCGCCCACAAGCGTCTGTGCGAACTGGTGGCCGAAGGCAAGGAACTGCCCCTGGACGTGAAGGATGCCATCATCTATTTCGTCGGCCCCACCCCCGCCAAGCCCGGCCAGGCCATCGGCTCCGCCGGCCCCACCACCGCCTACCGTATGGACGCCTATTCTCCCACCCTGATCCGTGAGGGCCTCACCGGCATGATCGGCAAGGGCAAGCGCGGCCCCGAGGTCATCGACGCCATGAAGGAGTGCGGCTGCGTCTATTTCGGCGCCATCGGCGGCGCCGGCGCGCTGCTGTCCAGCTGCGTCAAAAAGGCCGAGATCATCGCTTACGAGGATCTGGGCGCCGAAGCCATCCGCCGTCTGGAGATCGAGGATCTGCCCGTCACCGTCATCATCGACGCCGAGGGCAACAACCTCTACGAGACCGGCCGCAAGGCTTATCTGGACACCGTCAAGTAAATCAACTGACACCCCTTGGAAAAGCGGCCCGAACGGCCGCTTTTCCTTTTTTTGGCATTGTATACAGGTATATGTTTATGCATTGAACTTTTCATCGCTTTTTGCGCCGAAAACCGCAAAAACCCTTGGATTCTCTGTCGTTTTTTGGTGAGTTTACCCTTGACGGAAAACCCCGTTGCCGTTATAGTATAGGTATGTATGTTTAAGCTGATATTTCTGTGCAAACAGGGATACAGAACCAAATTTTGATCGAGGTGCAACATGGAAAAAAAGAAACTGGTAATCGGCGTTATCGGCGCCGACGTCCACGCGGTTGGCATCCAGATCCTGTACCACGCCTTTTCTGACGCCGGGTTCGACGTTACCAACCTGGGCGTTATGGTGTCTCAGGAGGAGTACATCGCCGCCGCAATCGAAACCAAGGCCGACGCTATCATCATCTCTTCCCTGTACGGTCAGGGCGAGCTGGACTGCCGCGGCATGCGTGAGAAGTGCGATGAGGCCGGCCTGAAGGGCATCCTGCTCTACGTCGGCGGCAACATCGTCATCGGCAAGCAGGACTTCAACGAGGTCGAGAAGCGCTTCAAGGCTATGGGCTTTGACCGTGCCTTTGGCCCCGGTACCGCTCCCGAAACCACTATCGCTGCTCTGAAGGAAGACCTGGGCGTCGAGGCCTAAACCCATGCGCCCCGTATTGTTGATCGACTTCGGCAGCACCTATACCAAGGTGACCGCCGTTGATACCGAAAGTGAGACTCTGCTGGGCACTGCCGCTTCCTTTACTACCATCCAGACCGACATCAACGACGGTCTGAACAACGCACTGGCTATGCTGGAGGAAAAGACCGGCAAGCTGGATTTCGCGGCCCGTTACGCCTGCTCTTCGGCAGCCGGCGGTCTGCGGATGATCGCCTCCGGCCTGGTGCCCGAGCTGACGGCGGAAGCCGCCAAGCAGGCCGCCCTTGGCGCCGGTGCGAAAATCGCGAAGATCTATTCCTATGACCTGACCGAGGATGACGTGGAGGAGATCGACAGCCTCAAGCCCGACATCTTCCTGTTGGTGGGCGGCACCGACGGCGGCAACACCGCCACCATTTTGAACAATGCCAAAATGGTCGCCACCTGCAAGACCGACTTCCCCGTTGTCATCGCCGGCAACCGTTCCGCCGCCCGCCAGTGCCAGCGGTATCTGGAGGGTCGCGAGACCTTTGTCTGCGAAAACGTCATGCCCAAGTTCGGACAGCTGAACATCGAGCCTGCCCAGACCCAGATCCGGGAACTGTTCCTGCGGCGCATCATCCAGGCCAAGGGCCTGTCCCGCGCCAGCGAGCTGATCTCCGGTATCATGATGCCCACCCCTTCCGCCATGATGCGCGCCATGCAGCTTCTGGCCGAGGGTACGGCCGAGGAGCAGGGCATCGGTGAGCTGCTGGCCCTGGATGTGGGCGGCGCCACCACCGACGTGTATTCCATTGCCGACGGTATGCCCCAGGACGCCCAGACGGTGTACAAGGGACTGCCCGAGCCCTATGTGAAGCGCACGGTGGAAGGCGACATCGGTATGCGCTACAGTATCCACGGCATCGTGGACGCCGCCGGCGGCATCGACCGGATCGCGAAGATCTCCGGCATCGACGCCGAAAAGGCCCAGTCCATGGTGGACCACCTGTCGGAACACACCGACGAGGTGCCCACCAACGAAGAGTGGGAACGGCTGGACTTCGCCCTGGCCGCCATGGCCTGCGAGACCGCTGCCCGCCGTCACTCCGGTTCTACCGAAGAAGCCTATACCATGGCCGGTAAGGTGTTTGTCCAGACCGGCAAGGATCTCCGCCCCGTGCGGCAGATCATCGTCACCGGCGGCAGCCTGATCCATACCAAGCGCACCGGTGAGATCGCATCCCACGCGCTGTTTGACCCCGCGGAGCCCATGTCCCTGCGGCCGCTGAAGGCCCAGGTGCTGGTCGACCGCAGCTATATCCTGGCAGCCATGGGCCTGCTGGCCGAATACGAGCCCCAGGTCGCGCTGCACATCATGAAAAAGGAGCTGATCCCAGATGGATATCAAGAATAAGAAGATCTCCGAGGGCGAATTCCACGCGCTGCGTGAAGAAATTCTGACCCAGTGGCCCACCGGTAAGGATGTCAACCTGCAGGAAGCCATCGATTACCACAAGGCTATGCCCGAGTACCGCGACTTCTCCAAGAAGCTGATCAACGCCAAGAAGAATGGCGATACCCTGATCCAGCCCCGCGCCGGTGTTGCTCTGATCGACGAGCACATCGAGCTGCTGAACTACCTGCAGGACAAGGGCGAGGCTGACCTGCTGCCCACCACCATCGACTCCTACACCCGTCAGAACCGCTACGCCGAAGGCGAAGTCGGTATCCAGGAGTCCATCAAGGCCGGCCGTTCCATGCTGAACGGCTTCCCCGCTGTTAACCACGGCGTGGCCGCCTGCCGTCGCGTTGTCGAGTCCCTGCACACTCCCGTTCAGGTCCGTCACGGCACCCCCGACGCCCGTCTGCTGACCGAGATCACCTATGCCGGTGGTTTCACCTCTTACGAGGGCGGCGGTATCTCCTACAACCTGCCCTACGCCAAGAACGTTCCCATGGAGAAGACCATCCGTGACTGGCAGTACGTCGACCGTCTGACCGGTCTGTACGAGGAAGCCGGCGTCTCCATCAACCGTGAGCCCTACGGCCCCCTGACCGGCACTCTGGTCCCCGCCTGCGTGTCTCACGCTGTCGCTATCATCGAGGCTCTGCTGGCTGCTGAGCAGGGCGTCAAGAACATCACCGTCGGCTACGGCCAGTGCGGTAACCTGGTTCAGGACGTCGCCGCTATCCGCACCCTGGAAGAGCTGACCGATGAGTACCTGAAGAAGAACGGCTACGACGACGTCGTGGTCACCACCGTCTTCCATCAGTGGATGGGCGGCTTCCCCGCCGACGAGGCCAAGGCCTTCGGTGTTATCTCCTGGGGTTCCGCTACCGCCGCTCTGAGCAAGGCCACCAAGGTTATCGTCAAGACTCCTCACGAGGCTGCCGGTATCCCCACCATGGAAGCCAACGCCCAGGGTCTGCGCGCCACCAAGCAGGTCATCAACATGCTGCATGACCAGGTCTGCACCGCTGCCAACCTGGAGCAGGAGAAGGAGATCATCCGTCAGGAGACCCGCTGCATCGTCGACAAGTGCTTCGAGCTGGGTATGGGCGACGTTGCCGTCGGTACCGTCCGTGCCGTTCAGGCCGGCGTCCTGGATATCCCCTTCGCTCCCTCTCGCTTCAACGCCGGCAAGATGCTGCCCGCTCGTGACAACGACGGCGCCATCCGTATCCTGGAGGTCGGCAACCTGCCCTTCACCAAGGAGCTGATCGACTTCCATCGCGAGAAGATCGAAGAGCGCGGCAAGGCCGAAGGCCGCAAGCCCGCTTTCCAGATGGTCATCGACGACGTCTACGCCATCTCCAAGGGCCGCCTGGTTGGCCGCCCCAAGAAGTAATCTGACTTCTAAACTTGTTTTCCGGGGGAAAGCGGGCACCGTCTCGCTTTCCCCTTGATATTCAAATCAATTGAAAGGACGAGATTCCAATGAAAATCGTAAATCTGGTTTGCTCTGCCGGCCGTACCGGCTTCTACTTCGATGACCAGCGCGCCATCAAGGGCGGCGCCGGCCACGACGGTATCTTCTATGTTGGCGCTCCCGTGACCGAGGGCTTTACCGCTGTCCGTCAGGCCGGCGAGTCCATCTCCGTCATGCTGGTTCTGGAAGACGGTCAGGTCGCTTACGGCGACTGCGCCGCTGTCCAGTACTCCGGTGCCGGCGGCCGTGATCCCCTGTTCCTGGCCAAGGACTTCATCCCCCTGATCGAAGAGTACATCAAGCCCCAGCTGGTCGGCAAGGAAGCCGATAACTTCCGTGAGCTGTGCGCCATGATGGAAGCCATCGAGATCGACGGCAAGCGTCTGCACACCGCTATCCGCTACGGCGTTTCCCAGGCCATCCTGGATGCCGTTGCCAAGGCCACCGGCCGCATGATGTGCGAAGTCGTCGCTGACGAGTACGGCTGCACCGTTTCCGAGAAGCCCCTGAACATCTTCACCCAGTCCGGTGACGATCGTTACAGCAACGCCGACAAGATGATCATCAAGGGCGCTCAGGTTCTGCCCCACGCTCTGATCAACAACGTCGAAGAGAAGCTGGGCAAGAACGGCGAGAAGCTGGCTGAGTACGTTGCTTGGCTGCGTGACCGTATCCTGTCCATGCGTCTGGATCCCGAGTACAACCCCGTCATCCACATCGACGTTTACGGC
>JAFYPP010000011.1 GCA_017559995.1 Clostridia bacterium
AGAGCAGCTGACGCAGACGGAGGCGCCGATCATGGCAGCGATCTCGGGGGAGCAGTCGTAGTCCACGCTCATAACGGTGCACTGGATGCACACGTCGTTGCGGAAGTCGCTGGGGAACAGGGGGCGCATGGGGCGGTCGATCAGGCGGCTGGCCAGAACGGCGGGCAGGGAGGGACGGCCCTCACGGCGCATGAAGGAGCCGGGGATGCGGCCCACGGCGTACAGCTTCTCCTCGAAGTCCACGGACAGGGGGAAGAAGTCGATGCCGTCGCGGGGACGGGGAGCCACGGTGACGGCCACCAGAACGGAGGTCTCGCCGTAGGTGACCATGGCGGAGCAGGAGGCCAGCTCAGCCATCTTGCCCATCTCGATGGTCAGGGGACGGCCGCACAGGTCCATGGTCCACTTCTTGTTCTTGGGGAACTGCTTGTGCTTGATGATAGTAGACATAGCTTACACTCCTTTTCGTTGGTTTGCCCCCGGAGTGAGCCTTTTAGCACTTGAATCTGCCTCGAACGACGGGATTCGGCGCACATTCAACTGCTAAAAAAGCGGAAACTCCGGGGAATTTTGGTTAAAACATTTTTTGTGCCAGATGGGAAATAGGGTGGCATGGATCTCCCACGCCACCCTATATAGAAAGACTTACTTACGGATGCCCAGCTTGGAGATGATGGCGCGGTAACGCTCGATGTCCTTGGCCATCAGGTAGTCCAGCAGCTTGCGGCGCTTACCGATCATCTTGTACAGGCCGCGGCGGCTGTGGTTGTCGTGGATGTGCACCTTCAGGTGCTCGGTCAGCTCGTTGATGCGGGCGGTCAGAATGGCGATCTGGACCTCGGGAGAACCGGTGTCGGTCTCGTGGGTGCGGTTGGCTTCGATAACAGCAGTCTTTTCGTCCTTACGGATCATGGGAAACTCCACCTTTCAAAATATTTTGTCCAAAGGGCCGCGTACCGGGTGGGTGAAACCCCGGGCTCTTGCCCGGGCCATGCCCCGGAACGAAGCGGATGGACACAGTTGCGCATTTTTCACGCTTGGTTACTATAACACAGTTTTTCCCCGGTGTAAAGGAAAAAATCCCGTTTTTTCAAGGATTTTTTTCGGATTCTTTCCCGCCACAAGATGTTGGGGCGCAAGGACCGCGGGACACACAGCAAAAGGAAAACGCCCGGCGGATGCCGGGCGTTTTGGCCAATTAAAGGTCCCACAGGAGAGGGTCGGGCTGGGGGTCCAGCAGGTCCCGGTAGAAGGCGGCTTTGGCCGCCTGGGTGTAGGGGGTCAGGAACAGGGAGCCGATGCCCATGGTGAGCGAGGACAGCAGGGCCCAGCCGATGAAGCTGAATTCCAGACAGAACAGCCGCCAGCGGTTGCCTGACATCAGTTCCTTGGAACGGGCGATGGCCTCTCTCGCGGTGAGTTCCGGATGGTCGGCCAGAATGTAGGGGGTCATGGCGTAGCTGTAGCTGGCGATGATGCCGGGGATAAGCAGCAGCAGGGACCACAAAAAGACATACAGGCCGGTGAGCAGCCGGGCGCAAAAGGCGGTCTTGAACCAGGGAAAGTAGGAGAACAGGGTGGGCAGCTGGGCGTCCTGTCCGTCCGCCAGGTCCAGGTTGAACCGGGCGTAGCCCAGAGAGATGACGCTGCCCAGCAGGAGCAGGACGAGGCCCATCACCAGCGCCGACGCCAGGATAGAGGACAGCCAGAGCAGAAATTGCCCGCTCAGCAGCTGGGTCAGGTCGATGTCAAGCTGGCCCATGGACACGGAAGCCCCGGCCACCTGGCCATCTTCGATCTGGATGGAAAATTCTGGGAAGGACTCGTCGATGCCGCCCAGCAGGGAGGCGATCAGGCCGGCCAGCACGGCCCACAGCCACTTGCCCGACAGGGCGCGGCGGGCGGCGGCACGGAAATCGGAAGCGCGCATGGCAATTCCTCCTTTTTGTTTGTTGGAAGGAAGTATAGCACAGAACGGGGGGGCAGGCAAGAAAAAACCGGAGCCTGGAAACCAGACTCCGGTTTGGGGATGGATTACTCGATGTCGATGGCGGGAACGACGCCGGCACATCTGGGGCACAGGGTGGTGTGGACAGCGTGGGAGCCCACCAGGGGGTGCTTCTTCCAGCAGCGCTCACACTTCTCGCCCTCGGCGGGGGAGACGGAAACGGCCAGCTCGGTGCCCACGGTCACCTCCACCTGGGAGACGATGAACAGGTCGGCCACGTAAGCGGCGTCCAGCTCGGCCAGGAAGGCGTCCTCGGCGGGCACGGTGACGGCCACCTTGGCCTCCAGGCTCTTGCCGATCTTCTTCTCGTTGCGGGCGGCTTCCAGGGCGCCGTTGACGGCGGTGCGGACGGCGATGATGCGGTCCCACTTGGCCATCTGGTCGGCGGACAGGGCGTACTCGGTGAAGGGCTGGTTCATGTCGTTGAGGACCACGTTGCGCACGTCATCGCCCTCGCGGTGGGGCATGGCCAGCCAGATCTCGTCGCAGGTGAAGGCCAGGATGGGGGCGAACAGCTTGGTGATGGTGTCCAGGATCAGGTACAGGGCGGTCTGGGCGGAGCGGCGGGACAGGCCATCGGTCTCCTCGCAGTACAGACGGTCCTTGATGATGTCCAGATAGAAGGAGGACAGCTCCACCACGCAGAAGTCGTTGACGGCGTGGGAGATCACGTGGAACTCGTAGTCATCATAGGCGGCGAAGGCCTTCTCCACCAGGCCGTTGAGCTTGGTGATGGCC
>JAFYPP010000111.1 GCA_017559995.1 Clostridia bacterium
CCGCCCACGTTGTGGTGGGACTTGACGGCCTTCTTGCCTTCGGCCTGCTTGATGCTCTCCAGAATATCGGGGTAGATGGTACCCTGGCCCAGGAAGGAGATATCATCCAGCTTGCGGGCCTCGTCGGCGAAGACAGTGATGAACTCCTTGCCGATGATCTTGCGCTTGGTCTCGGGATCGGAAACACCGGCCAGCAGGTCCAGGAAGTGATCGGTGGCGTCCACATAGATGAGGTTGGCGTCCAGGCCATCCTTGAACATCTTGATGACGCCTTCGGACTCATCCTTGCGCATGAGGCCGTGGTTCACGTGGACACAGACCAGCTGCTTGCCGATGGCGCGGATCAGCAGAGCGGCAACAACAGAGGAATCGACACCGCCGGACAGAGCCAGCAGCACCTTTTTATCGCCCACCTGCTCCCGGACCAGCTTGACCTGCTCTTCGATAAAAGCGTTGGCCAGCTCGGGGGTGGTGATGCGTTCCATGGATTCGGGGCGAACGTTGGGATTCATACGGGTACCCTCCATACTATCAGAATAAATACACACATATTATATTCCTCTTGCGGCCCATACGCAAGAAAAAAATCAAAAGAAGTGAACAAAATCTAACGGAAAAGTCTAAAAAACTATCGTTATTTTTGTCAAAAAATGGTTTAGATTTCCAAAAGCGCCACGGCGCGGATGGGGGAGCCGTCGGCGTCGGCGTACCGCAGGGGAAGGGCGCAGAAGGTGAACAGATTCTGGGGCAGCTTGTCCAGATTGTTGAGGTTCTCGATGATCACCGTCTTGTCGGTGGTCAGCAGCTGGCGGTGCAGGGGCAGATCGGCGGCGGCGATGGGATCCAGGCCGATGGTGTCCAGACCGATGCCCTTTTTATTGGTGGCGATGAGGAAATCCACCACCTCGGCGGTGACGCAGGGATAGTCGCCGAAATACTCCGGCTTGCCCCAGAACTTGCCCCAGCCGGTGCGGAACAGCAGGAAGTCGGCCTGCTGGGCGTTGGGGTTGCGGCCCACGTGCTCCATGGTGATCCTGCCGCCTTCGCCCACGTCGGTGCAGTCGATAACGGCGGCCTTGCCCACGAACTGGGCGGCAGGCAGAACGTCCAGAGTGGAGCGGTCGGCGAACAGATGGGCGGGGGCGTCCATATGGGTGCCGGTATGGCTGTACATGGTCAGCAGAGTCTCCTTGAAGCCGTCCTTTTCATAGGTGTTGGCGGGATCCAGCTTGGGGCCTTCGGTGCCGGGATATACGGGCATTTCGGGGGAGATCACATGGGTGAGGTCGATCACGTTCATAACAGTTTCATCCTTTCGGTGTTTTTCCATAAGAAAGTTGGTCAGTTCCACCCCTTGCCGTACCACGGTTTGGGGGCGGACCGTCCGCCAGCCCCGCTTTTCGAAAAAGGGACGGGCGGTGATGGATGCGTGGGTGGTGAGCAGGGGCGCGGCGCAGCCCTCCTCCAGCCGGTCACACAGGGCGGCGGCGATGCCCCGCCGCTGAAAATCCCGGTGGACGTACAGCCGGTCCAGATAGCCGTTCTCCGCCATGTCGGCGAAGCCGGCGATGACGCCGTCCACCTGGGCCACCAGCGTCCGGTGGGCCAAAAGCGAGGCGTTCCAGCGGGCCTCGTCCACCTGTCCCGTGGCCCATACCGCCAGCTGGTCCGGGGTGTAGTGGGCGGCGTTGACGGTGTGCACCGTGTCATAAAACAGCCGGGTCAGCGCCGGGAGATCCGACGGCCGGTAGGGGCGGATCAGCATGGCTTGGTGTCCCGCAGCTGCTGTTCCAGAAAGAGCCGGTGGGCCACGGCGTCCACCGTGTCCTCCAAAAGGCTCCGGGGCGGCTTGGCAAAGGCTTTCGTCATGGCGTCGTCCAGCATGGCGCAAAAGGCCTCGTAACTCTCCCGGCCGGCAGGGCAGTCGGCGGGCAGGCGGGCGATGTCCTCCAGCGGCAGCACGGTCTTGCAGACGGCGATGACCATCAGGCGGGCGATGTGCTCCCGGTCGTACTGCTTTTTCACCGGGTGGCGCAAAAGGCCCTTCTTTACATAGTTGGAGATCATGGAGCCGGTCAGCGGCGCGCAGCCCAACGGTTCCAGCGCTTCGTTCACATATTTTGTCACCTGTTCCAGATATAATCCCACGTTGGGGATCTGGTCATAGGTGGGCAGAGCATGGGTCATAGAGGCACCTCCATTTCTGTAGCCAGTGTAGCACGAAAAGCGAAAACCCGCAAGCGGTTTTTAAAAAACTCTTGACGGCGGCGCATAAAACGATTACAATAAACACATAATAAGTTTTCAAAAAACCGATATAAAGTTTTGTGAGGAGGAACCCCCCATGTGCGATCACAGCCTGCCCAACCGCCGGTATTATTTCCATTTGAAAGATCCCGGCAGCGCCATCACCCATTTTTTCGGTCTGGTGGGGGCGGTGATGGCCATGCCGGCGCTGCTGATCCACGGGGCAGGGGAGGGCTACGGCACCCCGGCCATGGCCGCCTTTTCGGTGTTTCTGCTGTCCATGGTGGGCCTGTACGCCGCCAGCACGGCCTACCACGCCTTCGATCTGGAGCACGGGCGCAACCGCATCCTGAAAAAGCTGGATCACATCATGATTTTTTTCCTCATCGCAGGCACATATACCCCCGTCTGCGTCATCACGCTGGCAGGGAAGGGCGGCCTGCCCCTGCTGGTGGGGGTGTGGGCGGTGGCGCTGGCCGGTCTTGTGCTCAAGCTGTGCTGGGTGTACCACCCCAAGTGGCTGTCCTCGGTGCTGTATATCGGCATGGGCTGGCTGTGCCTCACCAAACTGCCCGCACTTTGGGCGGCGCTGCCCCGGGAAGGCTTCCTGTGGCTGCTGTCCGGCGGCGTGCTGTATACCGTAGGCGGTGTGGTGTACGCCCTCAAACTGGAGAAACTCAACGCCCTGCATCCCCATTTCGGCTCCCACGAGATCTTCCATCTCTTCGTGCTGGGCGGCTCGGCCTGCCATTATCTGACCATGTTTTATCTGTAAATCTTGCGCCGCCCCTACACCTGTGATACAATGGAGAAAATTGGTAATATACGGAGGAGCGCGTCATGAAAAAACGGTTTTTTAACGCCTTCTTTTACAAAAATAAACTGCTGTTTTCGGTCACGATGGCGCTGGTGCTGGGGGAAGTGGCCTATAATCTGGTCATTTCCTGGCTGTTGGGCAAGGTGTTTGATGCCGTTACGGCGGCCGATCTCGCGCTGCTGTTCCGCCGGGGTTGGCAGTGCGCCCTGTTCATCGCCGTCTTTTTGTGCTGGGGGCCGCTGATGCAGAAAAGCAGCGCCCTCTTTGCCCGAAGGGGCATGGAGCAGTACAAGCGATTCGCCTTTCAGGCCATTACCGAAAAGCGCATCAGCGCCTTTTCCCGGGAAAACACCGGCCGCTATCTGTCGGCGCTGACCAATGACGCCGGGCGGATCGAGACCGATTTCCTGCTGAACCTCCCCGAGATGGCGCTGCAGAGCGTGCTGTTCGTGGCCACGCTGGTCATGATGATCCTGTACGACTGGCGTGTGGCGGCGGCCGCCATGGCCCTTTCCATGCTGCCCATGAGCGCCACCATGCTGATGAGCCGGGGGCTGGAACACCGGGAACGGGCGGTGAGCCAACGGGGTGAGCATTTCACCGCGTCGCTGAAGGAACTGCTGGAGGGCTTTGCCGTCATCAAGAGTTTTCGGGCGGAAAACCAGAGCATCTCCATCTTTTCACAGACAAACGGCAGTCTGGAGCAGGCAAAGGCCAGCCGCCGCTTCTGGGAGGGGATGCTGTCCATCGTGGGCGGCGCCTGCGGCATGACCCTGCAGTTCGGTCTGTTTTTCTTCTGTGGCGTTCTTGCCATCCGGGGCGAGATGACCGCCGGCAGCGTGCTGGTGATCACCAACCTGTGCAACTGTCTTATCGGCCCCATGCGCTCGCTGCCCCAATTGTGGGCAAAGCACCGGGCCGCCTGCGGTCTGGTGGAGAAACTGGCCGACCTTACCGCCGAGAACACCGCCCGGCAGGGCAAGCCTCTGCCTCCCGGCGAGATCCCCATCCGGCTGGAGGGGCTGACCTTCGGCTATGACCCCGAAAAGCCCGTCCTGCGGAATGTGAGCCTGACCTTTGAACCGGGGAAGTCCTACGCCGTGGTGGGTTCCTCCGGCTCGGGAAAGAGCACCCTGCTGAGCGTGCTCATGGGCAGCTGGGATCACTACGGCGGCTCGGTGACGGTGGGGGGACAGGAACTGCGCGACACCGATCCCGACAGCCTTTACGGCGGACTCAGTCTGGTGGGGCAGAGCGTGTTTCTGTTTGACGATACCATTCAAAACAACATCACCCTTTTCCGGGACTTCCCGGAGGAACGGGTACGGGATGTCGTGCGGCGCGCCGGTCTGGAAAACGTCATGGAACAGCGGGGCGCGGACTACCGCTGCGGCGAGAACGGCAATCAGCTGTCGGGCGGCGAGCGCCAGCGCATCTCCATCGCCCGGACGCTGCTGCAGGGGGCGAAAGTCCTGCTGGTGGACGAAGCCACCGCCGCGCTGGACGTCCAGACCGCCTGTCACGTGGCCAACGCCATTCTGGATCTGGAAGGGCTGACGCGGATCGTGGTGACCCATCGGCTGGAACCTTCGGTGCTGCGGCGGTATGACGGCATCATCATGCTGAAGAACGGCGCGGTGTGCGAACAGGGGACCTTTGGGGAACTGATGGAAGCCAAGGGCCGGTTTTATGCCCTCTACACCATGGCGAACGAATAAAAAAAGACCCCCGATGGGGGTCTTTTTCGTTACTCTCTTACCGTCTGGGGGATCTTTGCCGCCATGCGGAACAGCAGGAAGCCGATGACGAACAGGATGGAGATCATGGCAACGCCCAGGCTCATATTGTTGGTCAGCTGGGTCACCGTACTGACGATGGTGGTGCCAAGGAAGGCCGCGCCCTTGCCGCAGATGTCCAGCAGGCCGAAGTACTCGCCCGACTGCTCGGCGGGGATGATACGGGTGAAATAGGACCGGGACAGGGCCTGGATGCCGCCCTGGAACATACCCACCATCACGGCCAGCATCCAGAACTGCCACTGGTGCTGCAGGAAGATGGCGAACACGGCGATGCCGAAATAGGCCAGGATGCAAACCGAGATCAGCTTTTCGGTGGGGTGCTTTTTGGCAAGTCTGCCGAAGAGGATGGCGAAGGGGAAGGCCACGATCTGGGTCACCAGCAGGGCCAGCAGCAGGCCGGTGGAATCCAGACCCAGAGCCGAGCCGTAGGCGGTGGCCATATCGATGATGGTGTACACGCCGTCGATGTAGAAGAAGAAGGCCAGCAGGAACAGGAAGGCCTTTTTCTCCTGACGGGCGTTCTTCAGGGTGGTCCACAGACGGGAGAAGGCCGCGCCCACGGCGCCGGGACGGCGCTCCACGTAGTGCTTCTGCTGATAGGACTTCACCAGAGGCAGGGACATGGTCACCCACCACACGGCGGTGATGCCGAAGGCGATCAGCATGGCGGTGGGCATGGACAGACCCAGACCGTCGGCGAACAGCACCGGCACCAGACAGGCCACAAAGGGCAGGCAGGAGCCGATATAACCCCAGGCGTAGCCCAACGAGGAGATGTTGTCCATCCGCTCGGGCTCGGTCACGTCGGGCAGCATGGAATCGTAGAAGATCAGACTGCCGGAATAACCCACCTTGGCGATGACGAACAGCGCCAGGAACAGCAGCCACTGCTTGGCCAGACCAAGGCTGACGCAGCCGACGGCGCCTACCGCCAGAAAGGCCAGGAAGATGGGCTTCTTGAAGCCCTTGTAGTCGGCCAGTGTGCCGAACACGGGACCCAGCAGCGCCACCAGCAGGGTAGCGATGGAGGCAGCGTAGCCCCAATAGGCCAGGTAATCCACGTCGGACAGGCCCGCGGTACCGGCAAGATGGTTGAAGTAAATGGGCATGATGGTGGACACCAGCAGGGTAAAGGCCGAGTTGCCCACGTCATACAGGACCCAGTTCTTTTCCTGTTTGGTCAGCTTGAATTTCATAGCGATCCCTCATTTGTCGTTTTTAGCCAATTCATTATAAACTATTTGTTAACATTTTACTACCCATAAATGGAAAAAAGTTTTGGAAGAATTTCCTTGGAAATGTCCGCGCCCGGGGATTATGGTGGTGTCAAAGACAAACAAGGAGGTCACTGATATGAAACAGAACCAGGGACGCCCCGGCGTGATGGTGTATTTCCACCTGTTCGATATGCTCAAGTTTTTGGATACCCGGCAGGTGGGGGAGATGATGCTGGCCCTCATGGCCTATGCCAAGGACGGCACCGAACCCTGCTTTGCGGAACAGGTGATGCAGGTGGTTTGGGTCAGCATGAAGAATGCTTCGGATGTGGATCGGGAGCATTACGAAATGAAACGTCAGCGTGCTGTCAAGGGTGCAAGCAAGCGTTGGCATGAAGAAGCAATGCTTAACGATGCTTACGATGCCATAAACAACAACAATACAACTACAGAAACAGATACAACTGCAGAAACAAATACAAAAGCAGATGCAGATGCAATCACACAAGCATCTGCATCTGCAAACACAGAAACAGAAAAAGAAACACCGGGCGCGGTCTCTCCGCGGCGTGAGCTGCCGCCGCTGGAGATCCCGCCCAATATGACAGACTCAATCTCCTACCGGCGCATGGCAGACGCATCCCGGGGCCGTTTATCGGAGGAAGAGTTCGAGCAGCGCCGTCAGGAGATCATCCGCACGCTTCAGCGGATGCCCCAGTGATCATCCCCGTTTGGTGACGAAATACAGTACCGTCCAATGACAGGTCCACATCACCACAAACAGGACGATGCAGACAGCCGCGGCGTGGCCGCTGAACGGTGTCCACCGGCCCAGCAGGTGGAGGGCCTCGAACACCGCCCAGCCAATACCCAGCAGCACCGACAGAATGTTGAGGGTGACATAGGCGCTGCGGTCCCGCAGCATGATGTTGCGCTCGTCCCGCTGCTCGATGTCGGTTTGGCGGACGAGTTTGGCGTAGTCGCTTTGCTGGTCGCCGCGCAGCACGTTCCACCGGTGAAGATAGGAGAGACCCACGCCGGACAGGCCGCCGCCCATGCCAAAGAACAGTCCGCCCAGGGCACCGTCGGCAGCATAGCCGGTCAGCGCAAGCAGGATACCCAGCGCCAGCGCGCCCATGCCCAAGTACAACAGATCCTTTTTCATTCGTCATCCTCCTCATACAGAAAAATCTCTTCGATGGTCAGCCCGAAATAGCGGGCGATCTTAAAGGCCAGCAGGATGGAGGGGTTGTACCGCCCGTTTTCCAGCGAGCCGATGGTCTGGCGGCTGACCTCCAGCGCCTCGGCCAGTTCCTCCTGCCGGATGCCCCGCGCTTTGCGCAGTTCTTCCAGTCTGTTTTTCATAAGCACCTCCAAAAATGGAAAGTTTCCTTTCCGTACCTTTACTGTAGCACAGGGGATACAGAATGTCAAGTAAACTTTCCATAATTTCTTTCTCTTGACAAACGGGGCAGGGGATGATAAAATAAATCGCTTATTGTAAAAATAAAGGAGAGCAATCAATGAATCTGAATTTTTCCTTCTTCTTCACCAATATCCTGCTGGGCATCGGTCTGGCTATGGACGCCTTCTCGGTGTCGCTGGCCAACGGCCTCAACGAGCCCAATATGAAAAAGGGCAAGCTGTTCACCGTGGCCGGCGTGTTCGCCGGGTTCCAGGCGCTGATGCCCCTCATCGGCTGGTTCTGCGTCACCACTCTGCTGGAGCTGTTTTCCGCCTTTGAGCCCTTCATCCCCTGGATCGCCCTGATCCTGCTGTGCTTCATCGGCGGCAAGATGCTGTGGGAGGGCATCCGCGGCGGCGAAGAGGGCGAGGAGACCTGCGGCGTGGGTCTGGCCGCACTGCTGGTGCAGGGCGTGGCCACCTCCATCGACGCCCTGTCCGTGGGCTTCACCATCGCCCACTATAACCTGTGGGAGGCCCTGCTGGCCGCTCTGCTCATCGGCGGCGTCACCTTCTTCATCTGCGCTCTCGGTCTGGAGATCGGCAAAAAGGCCGGTACCAAGCTGGCCGGCAAGGCCGGCATCTTCGGCGGCTGCATCCTGATCTTCATCGGTATCGAGATCTTCGTGTCCAGCCTTCTGTAAAACGGCAAAAGGCGGTGCCCGGGTTGAAACCCGGCACCGCCTTTTTTCTATCTTGTTTGCCTGTTATGCGAGGATCAAATTCCGTAAATGACCATACCGGCGATCGCGGATACCACGATCAAAAGGATGGGCGACAGCTTCTTTTTCGCGATATGCCGATACCCAAACATGGAAGCGGCCAGCGCGCCGGGGAAACCGGCTTTTTTGTATCCCGTAAAGGTCGCGCAGTTGATGGCGATGGGGCCGGGCGTGGATTCCGCGATGACCGTCACGTTCATCATTTCATCATGGGTGATCCACTGTTTTCGCTCCACACAGGTATGCTCGATCATGGAGATCATGGCATAGCCGCCGCCAAAGGTAAACATGCCGATCTTGGCAAAGGTAGAAAACAATTCCAGCAGGAGATTCATTGGGGGGTACCCTCCTTTCGGTATTCGCACTGGCAGACCGTCCTATCACGGTCCACGGTGAGGGAGGCCGTCCGCATCCCTTCAAACTGTTCGGTGAGATAGTCCACGGCCTCCTGCGACGGGAGGTAGTGGGTGTGATAGCCGAACTTCTCGCCATAGACCAGTCGGGCTTCCCTCATCACCTTGATGTGCTGGGAAATGGCGGATTCGGAAATGCCAAGCTTTTTGGACAGCGAGCGAACGCAGTGTTTTCTCTCCAAAAGCGATTGGAAGATCTTCAGCCGCATGGGCTCCCAAAGCCTTCAGCATACGGTCGAGTTCCATAGTGCTCTCCCATCCTTTGATTGGTGTTGGCACCATGATAATTCGGCTTTTTGATTAAGTCAATGCTTAATCAAAACGGTGCAGGCTGCGGAAAAGGACGCAACAAGAAAAGCGCCCCCGTGTGGGGGCGCTTTTTTCATGCTTATTTTTTCACTTTCTTGCCGAAGATCTTGCTGCGGAACAGCAGGACATTCATGGCGATGAAGAAGGCGATGAGAATACCAAAGGTGAGATAGGGCTGCCTGGGGGCCAGGGTGGCCAGCAGCATCATGGGGAAGCCGAACACGATGGCGGGGAAGTTCTGGTACACCATGTTGTCGGCGGCGGGGGTCTGGAACCGGCCGTCGATCTCACGCAGCAGGATGATGCCGGTACTGGCGGTGCCGGTGAGCATACCGTAGGTGGTGAGGAACTGCTCCTCCACATAGCCGGGGAAGAGGGTGACGGCCACCTTGCGGGTGTACCAGTAGGTGGCGACGGCGCCCAGAACGCCCATGATGGCCAGAATGCCCCAGTACTTTTCCACGATGTCCAGACGGATGACGGCGATGCCGGCCACAACCATCACGTCAAAGCAGCAGTTGCTGGCGCGGGTCATCAAAAAGTCGTTGATCTGCTTGCGGCGGATGATCTTACGCTTGTTCAGCCAGTTCATCACCAGTTTGATGAGGGTGGCGGCCAGAACGCCCAGCAGGAAGTTGAAGCCGAAGATGACGCTCTTCATACCGGGCAGCAGCAGGCCCAGACCGTACATCAGGCCAAAGGCCAGCAGATAGGCGCCGGCGATAAAGGCGATCTGCACGGTCATTTTGTCCATACTGCCGAACATGGGGATCTCGTTTTCGCCCTGCACATCCTCCGACACCATGCGGCCGTCGGCGGCGGCGGAGCGGATGACGATGCCCCGGCGGCGCATGAGGTTCAGGTGGATGACACCGCCGATGGAGGCCGACAGGAAGCCCAGCGCGGCCACCGTGAGGCCGAAGCTGCGGCCGCCCACAAAGCCCAGATCCTCATAAATAATGCCGTAGTTCAGTGCCTGACCGGTGCCCTGACCGTAGCCGAAGGGCAAAAGCAGACCGGCGGCGGGGAAGTTGAAGTCGGCGAGCAGGTACACGGCGCCGAAGGACACCGCCATGCCCAGGATGGCCTGCAGCAGATAGGTGGAAACGGTGGTGACGCCGCTGTTGAAGATCTCCACCGTGCGCTGCTTGGTCATTTTGCCGCCGCCGCTTTTGAAGGTGGAGGCGATAAAGCCCAGCGCCAGGGCGTGATAGGTGACGATCTCCAGCGTGGCCGAGCCGTTGCCGCCGAAAAAGGCGGTATCGAACAGGGCCTTTTGGGTGAACACGGTATAGACCGAAGAGATCAGCAGCAGGATGCCGCCGCCCAGCACCGAGGAGGGGATCAGCGACTGTTCCAGACCGGGGATGTACTTCTTCAACAGGTTGGCCGCCAGCAGGCTCAGCAGCAGCACGGCCATCAGATTGAAGGGGCCCCAAACACTAAAGTCCCAAAAATTCGACATGTTCATTCCCCTTTACAATATTTTTGTGGCGGTGGAAAAGGTTGACGTATTTCAAACCGTTGAAGCGCTTGTCGCCCTTCAGCTGATACAGTTTGTCCCCGAAATAGATGTTCACCTTGTTCTTGCCCAGCACGGTGAAGCCGTCGGTGGAATCAAAGGGGAACACCAGCTCCTGCCCGGTGCCTTCATCCACCGTGACACGGTCGCCGTACAGGCGGACGGTGCAGCTTTCCCGCAGCAGATTCTTGTTCTTGTACACGATGACCTCGCTCAAAGCGGCGGTGTCGGTGAACAGAGGCTGCCGGGTGAGGGCGCGGGTGTCCAGCTTGTTGACGAAATCGCACTGGTACTTGTACCAGTCGGTGGTGAAGCGGAAGGGGAAGTCGCCCCTGACGCTCTCAAACTCACGGGTGGGGAGGTACCGGGCGGTCATGCCGCAGGTCTTGCATTCCACGGTGTCGTCGTGGCTCTCAAACACCGACAGGCCGCAGTGGGGGCAGACGTAATAGGCACGCTCCAGATACTCGGCCAGCTGCTTGTGGACAAAGGGGCCGCCGGCCACGCCCTCGTTGACGTACAGGCCCTTTTCGATGCGCTCCCGCAGGGCCTCTTCGCCCATGGCGGCGGCATCCTCCGGCTCGATGACCTCGGAAACATAGGCACGCATCTTGCCCTTGCGCACCACATCGCTCCAGCGGGGATGGACGCCGTAGCCCTCCTCGATGCGCAGCAGAGCGATGGGCAGCTTGAACTTCTGGGCCATCTTGACGATGGCGGGGTTCATGTACTCGGTCTTGCCGGAATAGGTGCGGTTGCCCTCGGGGGCCAGGGCCAGGGTGCCGCCCTCCTTGATGACCTTGAGGCAGTTGCGCACCGCCCGGGGGTCGGTGGTCTGCTTTTTGATGGGGATGGGGTTCACCGCCCACCTGAGCAGGGTGGAGACCCAGCCCTTGGAAAACAGGTCCTCGGAGGCCAGATAGTACACCGGGCCTCGGAAGGCCATGGCGATAAAGAACTGGTCAAAGGCCGTCTGGTGGTTCATCAGCACCAGGTACTGCCGGTCGCCCTGCTGGGCGAAGGGCTCCACCTTGATGCCGTAGCGCCAGCTGACAAAGGCGCCGAAGGCCGGCTTGAGGGCCCAGGTGATGAACCGATGCCGGGGCTTTATCCAGGTATCTTGCTTCTTCATAATGATCTCAACTTTCCGTGTGTGGATTACATAAAATATTTTAATCGTTTTTTGGCCGTTTGGCAAGGGCAATCTTACCAAACTTTTCGCAAAAATGCAAGAATCAGGCAAGGAAAGCCGGTGCATAATCGGTTTTCATCCTCCAAAACTACCAACAAATCAGCAAATGAGGAGGAACGCCTATGCGTTTGAAACGAAAGACCCTGTTGGCACTGGCCCTTGCCGGGGCGCTGACCGCCACCGCCGCCCTGCCTGCCCGGGCGCTGTTCGACGGCAGGGAGGACACCCTTGCGGTGGCCGCCTTCGCCAAAACCGAAGGGGAGGGCCAACTCATCACCTTTACCGCCGAGGATTTCACCGCCCGGGTCACCGGGGAGGAGCAGCTGTCCGCCATCGTGGTCCGTGACCTGCCCTCCGGCGGCGTTTTGCGGCTGGCGGGACAGGACGTGCGCTCCGGCGAGGCGGTGGAGACCCAGCGGCTGGGGGCGCTGTGCTTCGTGCCCGACATCGGCCGGGAGGTGCACACCAGCTTCACATTCCTGCCGGTGTTTTCCCGCACCGGGGCGGGGGAGCAGGCCGTCACCGTCCATCTCAACGTCAGTGACACCCCCAACGCTGCGCCCATCGCCGTGGAGCAGAGCTGGGAGACCTACGCCGACCTGCCGCTGTGGGGCACCCTGAAGGCGGTGGACCCCGAGGGGGACGCCTGCACCTTTGCCGTGGCTGATCAGGGCAAGCGGGGCACTGTGGTCATCGAAGGTGACCGATTCTGCTACACCCCCCAGGGGAAGAGCGGCAGGGATGTCTTTTCGGTGGTGGCGGTGGATTGCTTCGGCAACCGCTCCCAGGCCGTCCACATCACCGTCACCGTCACCAAGCGCCACGATAAGGAGTGCTTCACCTATACCGATATGGGGGACAGCACCGCCCATTTTGCCGCCCTCAAGCTGCGGGAGGCCGGGGTGTTCGCCGGGGAGACCTTCGGCAGCGAGGCCTTTTTCCGGCCGGACGCCACCGTCACCCGGGCGCAGTTTATGGCCATGACCGCCGTGGTGACCGATCTGGCCCGGCCCGTGGCCGCCCTGTCCACCGGCCTGTCGGATAACGATGCCATCCCCGTCTGGGCACAGGGCTATGTGGCCGCCGGCATCCTGTCCGGCGTGGTGGAGGGCACCGACGACGGCGCGGGCAACCGGGCCTTCCGTGCCAACGACGCCGTCACCCGGGCGGAGG
>JAFYPP010000112.1 GCA_017559995.1 Clostridia bacterium
GGCTGTGATCATCGGCGGTCTGCTGGGTCTGGAGCGCGGTCTTAAGAATCGCCCCGCCGGCATGCGTACCTATATGCTGGTGTGTACCGGCGCTTGTATCATCATGCTCACCAACCAGTACATATTCCAAACCACCAATACCGGTGACCCCACCCGTCTGGCTGCCCAGATCGTCAGCGGTATCGGCTTTTTGGGCGCAGGTACCATTATCGTCACCCGCCGCAGCCAGATCAAGGGTCTGACCACTGCCGCCGGCCTGTGGTCCAGCGCCGGCATCGGCATTGCCCTGGGTATCGGTTTCTATGAGGCCGCCCTGGTGGGTACTGTGGCTATCTTTGCGGTCATGACCCTGCTGCAGAAGCTGGATAACAAAATGCACCGCAAGACAAAAAATCTGGAAGTGTATATCGAGATCGACAGAAACCTCAGCCTTTCCAACCTGATGCAGGCCCTGCGGGACAAGGAGTTTGATGTGCAGGACGTGCAGCGTGAAAGCGGTCTGGAAGCTGACGCCGACGGCAACCGCGCCTACATCATGCAGCTGAAGCTGAAAAAGCGCGTCCACCATCTGGAGATCGTGGACGAGATCCGCACCCTGGATCATGTGGTCTACGCCGAAGAACTATGAGAAAAAGCCACACCGAAAGGTGTGGCTTTTCCTTAAAAAGAAGAGAGGTAGAAAAGAGGTTAGAAAGCGGCGACTTACGGCACTGCCGCCGTCTTTCTGCCTATATCCTAACAAATAAAGCTGAATAGTGCATGAAAAAACCATAAATATTTTGTGAATTTTCGCCCGGGCGGGGAAGCCCCCGCAGGCACTACGGGACTACACATGGTCAGTTCCGTGAGCACTCCTGACTATGCCCGGTTCGGAGCGTTGTCAGTTGTTGAGACTTTTATGGTCGGGGAAGCCCCCCACCTTTTCCTGTCATTCTGAGCGACCCTGAGCGTAGTCGAAGGGGAGTCGAAGAATCCGTTTCCTCTTTTGGGATATTACGGATTGCCACGCACCTTCGGTGCTCGCAATGACACGCTCTAACGAGGGTGCGGCAAATAATTCTCAATTCTCAATTATATTCCAAAAAAAGGCCACCCGATTGGGTGGCCTTTTTGTTGTCTGTCTTTCCGCCGCAGTAACGATACCGAGCGGGGGAGCGATGGGAGCGCCGCCGGTGGCGGATACAGCGACCGGAGCGAGTGGCCGCGGTCGGCAGATGAGGAAGGCGCGCCGTCGCCGACGAAGATGCCGGGCACCGCAACAGGACAGGGAACTAACGACTAGATAGGCACTTTGCACGCAGTGCCAGCGGCGGCTCGCCGCTTAGTCAAACTGGATGTCGCGCATGACCAGCTTGCCGTCCTCGTAACGCAGCTTCCACTCGTCATACTGTGCCATGTAAGCCTTCTCCTCGTCGGAGAACTTGCGCAGGGTGTTGACCACTTCGCCGTTGTTGTACTTACGGGACTCCAGAGCGTCATTGGTACCGAACACGGTCACGTTGACCTGACGGGGACGTGCGCGGACGTGGTCCCAGTCGATGAAGTAAACATGAGCGAACTCGCCCAGGTCCAGCTTGCCGTCCTTGATGGTCAGAGTCTCGCTGCGGCCGAAGAATACGGAACGCAGGTGGCCATCGGTGTTCATGGAAGTGAAGTTGCCGGGCTCGTTGACGTGACGGCCGAACTGTGCGTGGATAGGACCGGGGTGACGGTAGTCGCCCTCGTTCTCAAAGTCGGGGATCAGACCACGCATGATGTCCAGCAGGTCGTGCTGCAGGAACTCCAGGTCGAAGGTGTCAAAGTCGTGGGAGCACTCCTGGATCATGACGGAGCAGGTGGTGTGGTGAGAAACCACGGACACGGTGCCGTTCTGAATGCCGGAGTCACCGACGATCTTGTGGACATCAGCGGTGATGTCGTGGAAGGTGGGGATCCAACCGCGGGACTGCAGCTGGATTTCTTTTTGAATCATCTTAAATTCCATTTTAGTTTCCTCCTAAAATTTATATATAAATCTTAAAAATGGACAGGTTTTGAGTGGAGAGTGTAGAGTGTAGAGTGGAGAGTGAATGTGTCGGCTGCGCCGACTATTTGAATAATCGCCTTCGGCGATACCGTAACTCTCAACTCTCAACTCTCAACTCTCAACTATTATTTATGGGCTTCGTCCCAGGCTTTGCGGCAAGCGCCGATCATCTCGTCCACCATAGCGGGACGGTCTGCGGCCTTGGTAACGCCACTGGAAGAACCGGTAGCATCTGCGCCGGCGATGATGGTGTTGTAAACATCGGTGCCGTTGGCAATACCGGCAGCGGTCAGGACCAGAATGTTGGGGTTCACGTCCTTGACGCACTTAGTTGCAGCTTCCACATACTCGGGGCCGACGCTGACGCCGGTGCCGATGAGGGCAGAAGGCTCTGCCACGATGATGTCGGGATTCAGAGTTGCGATCTTGGAGGCGTCCTCCTCGGAGTCGGCGCACACGATGGTGGTCAGACCCACTTCCTCAGCGCGCTTGATGGTCTCCGCCAGAACCTCGAAGGTCAGGGGCTTTTCCACATGGTTCAGCATAACGCCCTCTGCGCCGGCAGCTACCAGGGACTCGGGCAGAATGTCCGCCAGACCGCGACCCACGGGAATGGGGTCCATATGGGGAGCGAACACATGGATACGCTTAGTATTTTCCTTCACGCGACGAATATCCACCACAGGGCAGGTAAAGATCACGTCCACATCATATTTCTCAGATGCGGCATCAGCAGCCTTGGCCAGCTCCAGGATTTCGTCACCGTACAGGTAGGATTTGGGACCGATCTCAAAGAACGGTGCTTTGATAGTTGTCATTGGGCACACGCCTCCTTTTATAGACTGTAATCATTATACCAATATTCCCCTTTTCCGTCAATCGGCAATTTTCAATTTCCTCTTGCAAATTGTGTGTTTTTTGGTATACTGATAATATGAAAAATGTGCCCATATCGCTTCCCCCGAGGGGAAGCTGTCAGCGCAGCTGACTGAAGAGGAATACGGGCGGTAATCCGCCAGATAGCGAGAAGTACAGGCTTTCGGATTTCGCCGTTCCTCTCCCACCGCTGCGCGGTCCCCCCTCTCCCCGGGAGAGGGTATAAAAAGGTGCAAAACTTAAGGAGGAATTACTTATGTCCATGCAAGAAGCATTGGCTGCCGCAAAGGCCGCCTATGACATCGAGGCCCAGTGCATCGAGGAAATGAAAGCCTATTTTGACGACGAGCAGTTCGCTAAGGCTGTGGAACTGTTGGCTGCTGCCCCCCGCATCGGCGCAGCAGGTTCCGGTCACTCCGGCATTATCTGCCAGCATTTCGCTCACCTGATGTGCTGCATCGAGCGGCCTGCCCGTTTCGTCAGCCCTGCCGAGGCCGTTCACGGCGCTACCGGCTTTATTCAGGAAGGCGACGTGATGGTGTTCGCCTCCCGCGGCGGCAAGACCAAGGAACTGCTGCCCATCGTGGACATCTGCAAGGCCAAGAAGGTGAAGATCATCACCGTCACCGAGAATCTGGAGTCTCCCCTGGCAACCGCTGCCGATGTGGTCATCAAGCAGCACGTGAACCGTGAGACCGACAAGTGGAACGCCCAGGGCACCACTTCCACCACCGCGCTGTGCATGCTGTTCCACGCCCTGCAGGCTGCCCTCATTGAGTACACCGGCTATCAGGCAGAGCAGTTTGCCCTCATTCACCCCGGCGGTGCCGTGGGCGAAAGACTGAACAACAAGGCTCTGTAATGTAGGGGCCGGCGCCCTCGACGGCCCGTGCCTAAAACCTGCATTTTTCGGGGCGTCCAGTGGCCGCCCCCTACAATAAATTTTGAAAGGAATTTTTAACTATGGCTATTATTGCACCTTCTATTTTGTCTGCCGACTACATGAACTTCCAGCGTGATATGGAAGCTACCAAGGAGGCAGGCGCCAAGTGGTTCCATGTGGATATCATGGACGGCCACTTCGTTCCCAACCTGTCCTTCGGCTACAGCTGGGTCAAGGCTATGCGTCCCCTCACCGATCTGGTGCTGGACGTGCATCTGATGATCGAGACCCCCATCAAGTA
>JAFYPP010000113.1 GCA_017559995.1 Clostridia bacterium
CGGTGAGCGGCGGCAGCTTTGACGGCCTGCTGGAGGCCCTGTGCGCCCGGTGGGGCCGGGAGCGTCTGTGTCTGGATGTGGTGCGCACCTGCCGGGAGTTCCCCATGCCCGCCGCCGACCCGGAGGGGACGGCCCTCTCCCCTGCCGACTTCCGCCGGCGGCTGGAGGACAGCGGCGCCCGGTGCTTTTTTGACGGCACCCTGTGCTGCAAGTATTTTACCTGGCGGCAGGGGGCGGACATGGGCTTCGTGCTGTTTGACGACGAGGACACCGCCGCCGAAAAGCTCTCCCGCATCCGCCGGGCGGGCATCGGACGGGTGTGCCTGCTGTACAGCGAGTGGGGGCGCCACATCAAAACCCTTGCGGAGGGATGAAAAAAGCACCCTTGCGGGTGCTTTTTTGCTTATTCTTCGTGGAGACCCACGATCATGAAGTTATCGGTGGGACGGCACTGGCTGTCTAGCGTAAACAGCCGCAGGTAGGAGGGGGTGCCCCTGCCGTACTCCAGAATGCCGTCGGCGTCGCCGGAGGAGATCTCCGCCACATCCAGCATCTTGTCATCCCCGTCATACAGGGCGCACAGGAAGATGGCGTCGGGGTCGCTGAGGGTCAGTTCCACAAGCAGGCTGTTTTCGCCGGTTTCGGTGACCTTCATGCCGTTGGCAAAGGCGAAGTCACTGAAACTGTCCACCACGAAGGAGGCGAACCACTTGCCGCCCTCCTGATACACATAGGGCTCCACCACTTCCCAGCTGTTGTCCGACAGTTTGTGGTGCAGCACCACCAAAAAGGCGGGGTTGATGTCCTGGGGCACGGGCAGCACCAGTTTCACGGGGATGGCCAGCTGATGGCCGTCGGTTTCCCCGTCGGCATCGGGTGCGGTGATGTCCATGGAGAACCGGAGGGTGTTGCGGTACTCGCTGTCCTGCAGTTCGGGGGCGGTCTCGCCGTGCTTGGGCTGGCCGATGGTGAGGGTGGCATCGCCGGCATTGTTGAGGGCAGCGCCGTAGATCTGCACCTCGGCTGCGTTAAACTCGGTCACATCCTCCACCTCGACGGTGGTGGTGCCCACCACTTCATCCAGCTCCTTCAGCAGGGCGGCGGTGCCGTCGTTGCCGGTGTCCAGAGAGAGGGCGGTGTCCAGCCCCTCGATGGCGGCCACGCTGTCGCGGATGTCCGCGGCGGCGCCGGAGGGGTCTACCGCCTCCAGTTCTTCCTCCACAAGTTCGGTGATGTCACCGGTAAAGAAGGCCGGGCTGACCTCCGACCATTCGCTGTTGCGAACGACGGTGATGTCCCTGGAGATGGCGCGGACGCGGAAGCGCAGTTTGCCTTCGCCCAGCATTTCCAGTTCAAAATCATCCGGCTGATAGGTGGTGACCGTCAGATCCATATCGCCCAGAACGCCGTAAGAATTGTAGAGGCTGTCCCCTTCGCCCCAGTATTCCTCGTCGGCCACGTTCCAGAATGCCACCTCATAGTAGCAGTCGGTGTCCAGCGGCGTCCAGTTGAGGGTGATCTTGCCCGCCTCCTCGGTCCAGTTCAGGCCGGTGGGGGTGGGCAGCCGGGTCTCGGGAGCGGTGTAGTCCCACACTTCGGATGCAGCCAGATCGCCGTCCAGATAGTTGACACCGTCACCCATGGCATAGACCACAAACCGGTAGGAGCCGGACTCGGGGTCCATATAGATAAAATCGTTCATGGAGAAGTGGGCGGAGTCGTCCCCTTCGTAATAGTACCACTCGTTCTCGTAGTAGTTGCTCGAACCGCCGAAGATCATCACCTTATAGGCGTGCTGATCGGGCACGGCGCGGCGGAAGGCAATGGAGCCGGCACGGACGGTGGCCACATCATCATGATAGTCCGCGTGCCAGGTCAGGCCGCTGGGGATGCCCAGATATTCGGTGGCGCCGCCGAACTGCATCGGTTCGCTGAAGGCGCTCCAGTCGCTGTCTTCCGCTTGGTCGGCATCCTTGCTGACGGCGCGCATCCGGAAGGTGTACCAGCCGGGGCCGTACGCCATCATCAGCGTGTCGGCAAAGGGGCCGCCGTACTGGGGCTCGTGAATATCCGTATGCACCAGCTGGGATTCCCCGTCTTCGGTCTCGGCGCGGTAGAGTTCATATTCACAGTACGCCAGCAGATCATAGTTGTTGACGGACCATTCCATACGGTAGTTGGCTTCGTCCCAGGACACATTGAAGATCTCCAGTTTCTCCTGAGGCGCGGTATAGGTCCAGGTCTGGGAGTCCACCCAGATGCTGTCGGTGTAGGTTCTGTCGTCACCTACGGCACGGACGGTAAAAAGATAGTCCTGTCCCGGCTGGATCTCGCTGGCCACGAAGAGGAAGATCCAGGGATCCTGCTCCCCGCTGATCTGCAGGGAGGGTTCATGCACCGCGGTGCGGCCGCCGTTCTCCAGTTTCCAGACGACGATATCGTATCCTACGGCGCCCTCCACAGCGGAAAAGCACACATAGCCGGGTTCGTTGACCAGTTCACTGCCCGTCCAGTACTGTCCCCACAAAAGGGTTTCGGGGGGTGCCAGTTCCAGCGGTGGGGAAATGTCCACCTCCGGATAGGTGGGCTCGATGGGCTCCTCCGTGGGCGGGGGATCCTCCGGCGGAGGATCTTCCGGCGTGGTGACCGTGCCGCCGCCGGTGTAGGCCAGCGCGGACAGGGGCAGCAGGGTCAGCAGGGTCAGCAGCAGGGTGACTGTCAGCAGGATGGAGAGGACTCGCTTCATTCCAAACATCTCCCTTTTGTTTTTCTCTTGATTTTTTGGGCGCGGTCAGGTGCATCCGCACCGAAACAATCCCTCCGTCACGACTTCGTCGCGCCACCTCCCTTTACACAAGGGAGGCTTTGGGCGGGAGGGCGTTTGCTTTATTCGCCCACGATGAGATCCACCACGGCCTGGCGCAGAGCTTCCCGCTCCAGCATCTCGGGGGTGAGGCTCTCACGGACGGCCTCCACGGGAGCACCGTACTGGCCGGCCAGGAACTCCACGGTCTGCTCCAGCTGCTCGTCGGTGAAGGTGATGTTCTCGGCCTTGGCGACGGCCTTCAGCAGCACGTCACGGCGCAGGCGGTGGACGGCGCTGGAGCGGGCGGTCTGGTCAAAGTCTGCCTCGCTCATCTGCATCTGCTCCAAATACTTTTCCAGGCTGCTGCCCTGGTTGTCCAGGCGCTTGCAGAACTCCAGGGTCAGCTGGTCGATCTCCTTCTGGATCATGCTCTCGGGCAGCATGCAGTCCATCTGACCGGCGGCCTGGGTGAGCACCTGATCCTCCACCTGCACACGGCGGCGGTCCATCTTGTCCTGCAGGAGGCTCTCACGGACGCCGGCACGGAGGGTGGCCAGATCGCAGTCAAAATACTCCTTGGCAAAGGCCTCGTCCACGGCGGGGACGTCCAGCGTAAAGACGGCCTTGGCGGTGACGTGGAAGGTGCCGGAGCGGCCGGCCAGCTCGGCGGCGTACTCCTTGGGGAAGGTGACGGGCACGTCACGCTTCTCGCCGGAGCGCATACCCTCGATGCCCTCTTCCAGCTGGGGCAGGAAGGTCTTGCTGCCCAGCACCAGCACATAGTCCTCGGCGTGGCCGCCGGGGATGGGCTCGCCGCTCTCCATGGTGCCCTCCAGATCCAGACGGACGCTGTCGCCCTTCTGGGCGGGGCGGTACAGGGGGGATTCCTTGCCGGCGCGGCGGGCGTACTCGTCCAGCAGCAGGTCCAGCTCGGACTCCTCCACCTCGGGCATGGGGATGTTCACCTTGATCTTGCGGTAATCGCCCAGTTTGACCTGGGGATAGGGGTCGCAGACGGCGGTGAACTTCAGGCCTTCGGGGCCGGTGGAGCAGGCGGAGATGTTGGGGTAACCCACCATGTCGTAGCCGTTTTCGGCGCAGATCTCTTCCAGCGCCTGGGCGCAGCACTGCTGGGCAGCCTGGGGATAGAAGAACTCCTGGCCCAGGGCCTCTTCGGCCTGTTCACGGGTGACCTGGCCGCGGGGGATGCCCTCCAGCTCCAGCTGGGGCTTGCACAGCTGATAGGCGGCCTCCAGGGCCACGGAGAAATCCTCGGGGGCCACGGTGGCGGTGATGACGTAACGACCCTTGTCGTCACGGGTGGTTTCCAGCAGTTGCTTGTTCATATGTTGAATACTCCTTGTAATTTTTGATTAATTTTATACGGAAGTTGGGGGGTCCGCACCGAAATCGCGATGAGGACTTCGTCCCCGCGGGGGCGAGAGCGCGTGGGGCGGCTGCGCGCCCCAGACCCCTGTCTGCCCAGTAGACCGGGAATGGTGCTCCCGGCGGCGGATACCGCGGCAAAGACAATGTTCAGGTCACCGTGTTTTCCGGGTGCCTCGATGTCAACCGCGGGCGACCGCCTTTTTCTCTTGTACCGTCAACGGCACGTTCTCTTTTTGGCGGGACAAAAAGAGAATGTGGGGTTGAACCGTCTCCCCGCCGCCGCAGAGGCGGACTCTCTTAGTGCTGCTTCCGCAGGAACTTGCCGGCCCGGAGGTCGGTCTGCACACCGTTCTCCATGGCCACGCCGCCGGCGATGACCACATGGCGCACGCCCTGGGACAGCCGGATGGAATCCAGATAGGTGGCGCGGGGGCCAACGGTCTCGGGGTCAAAGACGGTGATGTCGGCCACCTTGCCCACCTGCAGACGGCCGCGGTCGGCAAGGCCGATCATATCGGCGCCCTTGGAGGTGATGCGGCGGACGGCCTCTTCCAGGTCGCACAGCTTGTGCTCACGGGCACGGCGCAGGAACTCGGAAATGGCGGCGAAGGAACGGGGATGGGGCTTGCCGGGCACCTTTTCGGGGTCGCCGGAATAGGCGTAGCCGTCGGAGCCGATGCCCACGTCCTTGGACAGGAAGTACAGCATATCCTCCTCGCTCATGACGAAGAAGATGCAGCCGGCACGGGCCTTGGTGCGGATGAGCACCTCGGCAGCCGCCTCGGCGTAGTCGGTGGTGTGCAGCAGCTCTTCGGCCACGTACCGCAGGGTCTTGCCCACGATCTCGGGCCACAGGCCGCCGTCGCCGTTGAACAGGCAGGTCTCGGCCCGCTCGGCGTTAAAATAATGGGTGCGGATGCCCTCGATGACCTCCTGACGGCGGGGACCCTGGAGGAAGTCCACCACAGCGGCGCCGCCGCCCTCCTTGCTCCACTGGGGGCAGCGGATGGTCAGGCTGGTGCAGGAGGCGATGAAGGGATACATATCGGCGGTGACGTTGACGCCCTCGGCACGGGCCTTTTCCAGCAGGGCCCACACCTCGGGGGCGCGGCCGTGGACCTTGTAGTTGTCCACCTTCAGATGGGCCACGTGGACATGGACGCCGGAGGCGCGGCCGATGGACAGCACCTCTTCGATGGCCTTGTCGATCTCCAGACCCTCGTTGCGCATATGGCAGGGGATGAGGCCGTCAAACTCCTTGACCACCTTGCCCAGCTCCCGCAGCTCGTCGGCGGAGGCGAAAAAGCCGGGGGAATATTCCAGACCCAGGGACAGGCCCCAGGCGCCGTCCTGCAGATCCTTCCGCAGCAGGGCCTTCATCTGCTCCAGCTCTTCGGGAGTGACCTGGCGGTCCTCGTAGCCGATGGTGCCGGCACGCAGGCTGCCGTGGCCCACCAGAATGGCCTGGTTGACGGCCATCTGATGACCGGAGGCCTCGAAGCGCTTGACGAAGCTGTCAAAGGACTGGCAGTACCAGTCGTCGTCGCCGTCCAGCTCGCTGGTGGAGCTTTCCAGCCGCTCGGGCAGGGCCGGGAAGGGGCTGTAGCCGCACTGGCCGCTGACCTCGGTGGTGACGCCCTGGAACAGCTTGGAGGCGCCGCTGCTGTCCCGCAGAAAGGCGGTGTCCGAGTGGGAGTGGGCGTCGATGAAGCCGGGGGCCACGATGCAGCCGGCGGCATCCAGTTCCTTTGCCGCCTTGACGCCGGTCAGGTCGCCGATGGCGGTGATGACGCCGCCGCTGACGGCCACGTCGGCTTTATAACGGGGAGCACCGGTACCGTCGATGACCGTGCCGCCGCGAATGATGAGTTCTTCCATGGAAAGAGCCTCCTTTATTTTTACGTTACCTTATATTATAGCGCAGATAGACTTTCTGCGCAAGGGGCGCACTCTCTCAACCCCACCTTTCTTTTGAAAAAGAAAGGTGCCGTTGACGGTACCAAAGAAAACCTTGCGGGGGACCGGTCCCCCTGCGCCCCCCGTCCGCTACTCAGGGGGTTGCGACGCGCAGCTAGTCCTTTAGGGCGACCCCCTGGGCGCTCCGCCAAACCCCCGGGGACG
>JAFYPP010000114.1 GCA_017559995.1 Clostridia bacterium
GTCCATTATACCACAGCCGGTTCCGGGACGCAAACCCTCCCGACAAGAACAGGACCGGCCCATCTGGCCGGTCCTGCTGGAAGATATTTGGTTGTGATCAGCCCAGAATAGCACCCTTGTCAGCGGAAGAGACCATCTTGGCATAGCGGGCCAGATAGCCGGTCTTGATCTTGGGCTCGGGGCAGACCCAGTTGGCGCGGCGCTCGGCCAGAACCTCATCGGAGACCTTCAGCTCGATGGTGTGGGCGGGGATGTTGATGGCGATGATGTCGCCCTCTTCCACCAGACCGATGTTGCCGCCGGAGGCAGCCTCGGGGGAGACGTGACCGATGGAAGCGCCGCGGGTAGCGCCGGAGAAGCGGCCGTCGGTGATCAGGGCAACGTCCTTGTCCAGACCCATGCCTGCGATGGCGGAGGTGGGGTTGAGCATCTCGCGCATGCCGGGGCCGCCCTTGGGGCCCTCGTAGCGGATGACGACCACGTCACCGGCCACGATCTTGCCGGCATAGATGGCCTCAATGGCCTCGTCCTCAGAGTTGAAGACGCGGGCGGGGCCCTCGTGAACCATCATCTCGGGGGCGACAGCGGCCTGCTTGACCACGCAGCCGTCGGGGGCAAGATTGCCCTTCAGTACGGCGATGCCGCCGGTCTTGGAGAAGGGGTTGTCCATGGGACGGATGACCTCGGTGTTGCGGTTGACCACGCCCACCAGATTCTCAGCCAGAGTCTTGCCGGTACAGGTCATAACGCTGGTGTCCAGCAGACCGGCCTGAGCCAGCTCGGCCATAACGGCGTGGACGCCGCCGGCCTTGTCCAGATCCTCCATGTAGCTGTGACCGGCGGGAGCCAGATGGCACAGGTTGGGGGTCTTGTCGGAGATCTCGTTGGACATATCGAAGGACAGCTCGATGCCGCACTCGTGGGCGATGGCGGGCAGATGGAGCATGGTGTTGGTGGAGCAGCCCAGAGCCATATCCACAGTCTCAGCGTTGTGGAAGGCGGCCTCGGTCATGATGTCGCGGGGACGGATGTCCTTTTCCACCAGCTCCATGATCTTCATACCGGCGTGCTTGGCCAGACGCAGACGGGCGGAGTAGACAGCGGGGATGGTGCCGTTGCCGCTCAGACCCATGCCGATGGCCTCAGTCAGGCAGTTCATGGAGTTGGCGGTGTACATGCCGGAGCAGGAACCGCAGGTGGGGCAGGCGTTGTTCTCGTAATCCTCCACGCCCTCCTCGTCCAGCTTGTCGGCGTAGTAAGCGCCCACGGCCTCAAACATGTGGCTCAGGCAGGTGCGCTTGCCGTTGTTCAGGGTACCGGCCAGCATGGGGCCGCCGGAGACGAAGATGGTGGGGACGTTGACACGGGCGGCGGCCATCAGCAGACCGGGCACGTTCTTGTCGCAGTTGGGGATCATGACCAGGCCGTCGAACTGGTGGGCCATAGCCATGGCCTCGGTGGAGTCGGCGATGAGGTCGCGGGTGACCAGAGAGTACTTCATACCCACATGGCCCATGGCGATGCCGTCGCACACGGCGATGGCGGGGAACTCCACGGGAGTGCCGCCTGCGGCGCGGATACCAGCCTTGACGGCCTCGGCGATCTTGTCCAGATTCATGTGGCCGGGGACGATCTCGTTATAGGAACAGACCACGCCGATCATGGGGCGCTCCAGCTCCTCCTTGGTGTAGCCCAGGGCGTAGAGCAGAGAGCGGTTGGGGGCGGCGGGGATGCCTTTCTTGATGACGTCGGAACGCATAATGGTTACCTCCTGAATATCAGCGCAAAAAGCGCGGGATTTGAAAAAATAGATGGTACTATCTTATCCAATTCCAACTGCTTTGTCAAGGTGAAGAAATAAAGCCCCTGCCGTTCGGCAGGGGCTTTGGTGTTGGGTTTAGTTGGAAGCGGTATCGGGATCGGAGTCGTCGCCCCACAGCATGTTCTTGCGCAGCTCAGCGCCCACGGTCTCCATCTGGTGCTTGGCCAGCTGACGGCGGGTGGAGTTGAAGAAGGTGCGGCCGTTCTTGTTCTCGGCGATCCAGTTGCCGGCGAACTTGCCGTTCTGGATGTCGGTCAGGACAGCCTTCATGTTGGCCTTGGTCTGCTCATAGGGCAGGACGCGGGGGCCGGAGACGTACTCGCCGTACTCAGCGGTATCGGAGATGGAGTAGTTCATCATGGCGACGCCGCCCTTGTTGATCAGGTCGATGATCAGCTTCATCTCGTGGATGCACTCGAAGTAAGCGTTCTCGGGAGCATAACCGGCCTCGACCAGAGTCTCGAAGCCCAGCTTCATCAGCTCAACAACGCCGCCGCACAGAACGGCCTGCTCACCGAACAGGTCGGTCTCGGTCTCGTCCTGGAAGGTGGTCTCCATAACGCCGCCGCGGGCACCGCCGATACCGGCAGCGTAAGCCAGACCCAGCTTGTAAGCGTCGCCGGTAGCGTTCTGCTCAACAGCGATCAGGCAGGGAACGCCCTTGCCGGCAACATACTGAGAGCGGACGGTGTGGCCGGGGCCCTTGGGGGCGATCATCAGAACGTCGATGTCGGCGGGGGGATTGATCTGACCGTAGTGGATGTTGAAGCCGTGAGCGAACATGATGGCCTTGCCGGCGGTCAGGTTGGGAGCGATGTCCTTCTTATACATATCAGCCTGCTTCTCATCGTTGATCAGGATCATGATGATGTCGGCAGTCTGGGTAGCCTCGGCGGTGGTCATAAC
>JAFYPP010000012.1 GCA_017559995.1 Clostridia bacterium
AGGACGAAGCTCCTACCAATCCCACCAATCCCGTAGTCGAGAGCCTCGACGAAGAGCCTCCTCTGGCCGACGAGGGTGACGAGGCTCCCGAGGAAGCGCCCGTGGAGGAAGAACTCATCGAGATCCCCGATGACGCTTCGCCTCTGGCCGACGTCCCCGTGACCGGTGACATGATGCTGGTTTACGCTTTTGCCAGCAGCGTCTGCGGTTTGGCTTTGGCCGCCGTCCTGAAGAAGGAACAGTAATTTTTGCGACGACAGGAACCCCATGCGATGCTTAACGAAAACCCGGCTCAAAGCCGGGTTTTTGTGTTTCCTGGGAATGCTCCGCGGGCACCGTCCCTTGACAATCCCATCGGGGCTGTGCTATGTTTTTGATAGAAGTCTGACAGAAAAATGCAGAGGGAGGGATATCTTTTGGGCCGTGTTTTGAAAATCGTTCTGGTAGTCATCGTCAGCACGATCCTTTTATATAACGCATTCCATATCGTACAGCAGTTTGTGTTCTGGCGGCAGGCCGAACAGGGGCAGCAGAACGCGCTGGATATCGCCCTGGGCACCCAGCCGCCCGAGGATGATCAGCCGACGGTGACCCTTCCTCCCGAACCCGTCCAGCCGGCCACCGAGCCGCCCACAGAAGCGCCTACGGAGGCGCCCACGCAGCCCATGGATGACACCACCCGGATGCTGCTGGACATGGATCTGGAGGCCCTGCGGGCCACCAATCCCGATGTGCTGGGCTGGATCTGCATCCCCGATACCGTCATTTCCTATCCGCTGATGAAGGCGAAAGACAACGACCAGTACCTTTACCAGACCTGGGATAAAAAATACAGCAAGTACGGCAGCATCTTCCTGGAATGCCGGAACAGTCACGATTTCAGCGATTTCAACACCTTGGTCTACGGTCATAATATGCTGACCAAGGATATGTTCGGCACCCTGTCCGACTACAAATCCCAGGACTTTTACCAAAGCCACCCCAGTGTGTATATTCTGCTGGACGACGGCGTGCGGCGGTATGACGTCTTTTCCTGTTACGATGCCGATGTGGTGAGCAACACCTACCGCCTGGTCTTTGAGAATGATGCCCGCAAACAGGAGTCCCTGGACCTGTATACGTCCAAATCCCTGCTGGAGACCGATCTGGTACCGTCCGTTACCGACCGGATCCTCACCCTGTCCACCTGTACCGGACGGGGAACGGCAAACCTGCGCTTCGTGGTGCAGGCCATCCTCGCGCAAAAAACAGAAAGAGCCGGATGATCCGGCTCTTTTTTTATTTGGTTTAGTTGTCTTCCAGGGGTTCCAGGGGCTGCACGCTGTAGTGGATGGCCACCGGTGTGTGCGGATACTGCCGGCCAAAGGCCCGCAAAAGGCGCTGGCACACCTCGCAGCTGTCCTCGTAATTGGCCTGATGGAGCATGACGATCAGCTGGGAGGCGCTGCAGCGGGTGACCACGTCACCCTGGCGCAGATTGCTGATCATCAGCCGCTGCAGATTGTTCACTGCGGTGTCCAGACTGCGGCGGGAAAGGTCTTTTTCGCCCGGGCTGCGCACAGAAAACAGGGCAACATGGATGATGTCGCCGCTTCGCTTGATAACACGGGCCTGCAGTTGGTACAGCATACGGAAGAAGTTGTACTCACAGTACAGAGCGCCCTTGGCGGTGACCTCTTCCTTCAGCCGCTCCCGGAGGCTGCTGGCGGCGATGGGGGCGCCGGTGGCACTGCTGGAGGCCTGCCGGTAAAGTTCACGGCTGGCGTCCGAAGGCACCACGCCAAAGTTGGAAAACAGCATCTCGGCCAACTGCTCATAAACCTGCAGCGCTTCCGCCCGCAGGTCGGCGGCGATGAGGCTCTGCATACGGTGCTGATAAAGTTCTTCGCTGTAAGGCTCGATCTCCAGAGCGCGCTCGCACAGCGCCACGGCCTCCGCCCACTGCTCGGTGCGTTCCAGCAGCTGCAGCGTCTGCTGCACGGCCTGCAGATACAGGCGGTGATAATAGGCGTTCAGCGGCATGACCCAGGTCTCGGTGGCCAGTTTCGGCAGAAAATCACCCTTATAAAGATCCAGCGCCTGTCGATAAAGTTCCAATTGGGCCTGCTCATCATCGGTTTCGGCGGCCTGCCGGCAGAGGGCTTCGAACAGCTCCGCGTCCAGCTCCAGCTCGACCTCGGGGTTCCAGAGATAGCGGCCACCCGAGCGACGGATCCAGCGGTGTCCGGCAGTGTCCTCCAGCTGGTTGAGCATGGTGCGAACACGGTACATCACGGTTTTCAGACGGCCTACGGGGTCGGCGCACTCTTCGCTGCCGCCCTGCAGCAGGGCAAGGCAGTTTTCGCCGATGGCCTGCTTGTTACGGGAATGGATCAGATAGGCCAGCAAAAGCCAGACCTTGCGCATGCGGTTGCTGTTATCGTCAATGACACGGTCGCCCAACTGCAGCGTGAAGCTGCCCAGCATATGGACCTTTACGCATTCCGCCATGATACACCATCCTTTCCCCGAAGTTAGGTTGTGTTAACAGACATATCGTAGCATATTTTTCCATAAAAAGAAAGTACTTAAGTTAAGAAAATCAAAAAACGCATGGGGTTTCCATGCGTTTTTTCTGTTCTTTCAGGGATCAAACCAGTTTGCTGCCGCAGCTGACGCAGAAGTCGCCGGTTTCGGCGGTTTTCCTGCCGCAGAACGGGCAAAAAGCCGGACGGGGCATGACCGACCCCTCTTGCCCCAAAAGGCCCTCACAGGCCAGAATTTCACGGTTTTTCAGGTGCAGGGCCTCTTCGATGGCGGTGATCAGACTTTCACGCACCCGCGCGGGGCGGCAATTTTCCAGACGGGAGATCAAAAGGCCCGTGGTGTTGGTCTTCTTCGCCAGCTCGTTTTGCGTAAGGCCGCTTTTCAGCCGGTAAAACCGAAGGGCCTCGGCCATGCGCCGGTTCAGGCAGAGATAGTCGGCGGCGGGCTGGGGCCGGCTGGCGCAAAGCTGCCGCAGCAGCGCGAAATCCGGCAGTTCCGCCGGTACGGCGAGGGCGGTCAAACGCCCGGCAAACTCCAAAATATCGTCACAGGCCGAAGGCGCCGTCAGATCCACCGACCGGGAAACACCGAAACGGGGGAACAGGATCCGGGCGCTGCCGGCTCCCAAACCGGACAGGGCGGGATGCATACCCGAAAGCACCAGTACGTGAAGGCCCTGACACAGCCGGGATGCGAGGGCAGGGGTAAGGGCGTAGTTGCCCTCACGGACCAGCAGCAGCGGACGCAGGGAAAACGCACCGCCGGAACGGAGTTTCTGCAGGGCCGCGTCCAGGGGCGCCGTATCGGTCAGCGGTGTGTTCCGCAGGGGAATGCCGCTGTCGGCGGCAAGAAGGCCCTTTTCCGCTATCCGCCAGAGGATCTCCGGCATCGTCAGCGTGGGCACCGTGGCAATGCCTTCCTCCGAGAGAGGCTGGCAGTGGAGCCGAAGGCCGAACAGACAGCCGTCGGATCCTTCCTCCAGATAGAGATCCGCCATCAAACGCATCTGCCCGGGACAGGGCAGGGCAGGGGAGAGGGCCTCATCGCTTTGCAGGCGCAGGGCGATGTAAGCGGTGTCATCCGCACGGCAGCTTACCGCGGTGAGCTGTCCGTGGGTGCCGGATACCTCCAGCGGGGCGGAAAGATCCTGCGGTGCGATTTCCGGGAAGTCAAATCCACAATCGGTTTTCAGCCAATCGGTGAGCTCGGTGAAAAGCTGTTCGACGGTCACACCGGGGGCCGCTGGCAGCCGAAGGGTATAGAAACAGGCCATGAGAGACCTCCTTGTACAGTCTTTCCTTGATGATACCATGGCGGACAAATCCTGTCAATGACTTCGATAATATCAAAGATTATTTTGATATTATGCGATATTATCCAACGGAAACGCAAAAATTGCCCACGGTATCCGGCCGTGGGAGGGAATGTTTACCCCGGCAGCGGTTGGCTCGTGGCTGAAAACGGCGCTGTCCCGGCTGGGTGGATCGTGGCAGCCACCGATCCGCTCCCTCACGAAAAGGCTGCCCTGCAGAAGTCTTGATCTACAGGGCATGAACCGTCCCCAGGTTGTGGAACGGGCACGCGCTTCCGCAAACGCCAGACCATCGCCGCGGCAGGGAAGGCTCGGCCGCGCGGCTGCGGCCCTCTTATCAACGCCGTTCATACCGCTCGGACAAAAGCGCCGCAAAATCGACCGGGAGAACCTTCCGGGGCAAAATGTGCCGTGTCGCCGATATCGACCACGTGATGGACAGTCTGCGGGAGGTCAGCGGCGTTCGGACGGCGTATTTCTGCAGTTTTGAGCAGTTCCGTTCCATTTATCAGCTGGAGGCCCGCCGTGCGGCCCGTACCGGCACCGATATGCACGTAGCCATGCTGTCGCTGGGGGAGGACATGGGCTCCGACGCCTGTATGGATGCGTCCAGCACACCCTGATGACCAATCTGCGCAGCAGCGACGTGGTGTCCCGGTACAGCGACAGCCAGTTCATCATCATGCTGCCCAACGCCGATATGGAGAACAGCCGCCGCGTCATGCAGCGCCTCATCGGCGCCTGCAGCGAGCGTTATCCCGGCGAGCCCGACGGTCTCAGCTGGCAGATCCGGCCGCTGGAGATCCTTTGACAGAAAACTTTTCCAAAAGGCTTGTATTTTCCCACCATTTCCATTAAAATAATAAAGTCCTGCACGGGCCTTTAGCTCAGTTGGTCAGAGCCTCCGGCTCATAACCGGATCGTCCCGGGTTCAAGTCCCTGAAGGCCCACCACACCCCCCACACGGTATTCCGCGTGGGGGCTTTTTTATGCGGAAAACCGGGTCCCGTGAATCATTGACATTCCCAACGGGGCGTCCTATAATCAAAGAAACAGACCATCTGCCCGGCCGCGACCGTACCGGGTACCATGTACAGGAGGACAACGCTATGGCCGATCATTTTAATCGCTATCCCCTCAAGCATTTTGCCGCTACCGTGGCTGACTGTATGGGATTGGAATTGCCCGAACCTTATGCCAAACCCATCACCTGGGCCAGCCGCATTCTGAAAGAGCGTCTGGGCGGTCCTGCCGACCGTGTGGTGCTCTACCATGCCGACGCCGTGGGCCAGTATATTTGGCAGAAATACCCCTATCTGTTCGCGCCGGTTTATCAGCACACCTCGCTGACGCTGCCCTTTGTCAGCACGGTGGAGTCCTTCACCCCTGTGGCCCACGCCTCCATGTATACCGGCATGGATCCCGAAGGCCATGGCATCAAAACCTACGTCCGTCCGCAGCTGGCTTGTTCCACGCTGTATGATGAACTGATCCGCGCGGGCAAGCGTCCCTGCATCCTGTGCCCCAAGGACTCCACCTTTGAGCACATCTTTGCCGGACGGGACATGGATTATTTCTTTGTGGACAATGCCGTGGGCGTCCAGGAAAAGGCGCTGGAGCTCATCGCCTCGGACAAGTACGATGTGATCTCCATCCATACCTTCGATTATGACGATGCCGCCCACGCCTTTGGCCCCGAGTCCAAGCAGGCGCTTAACGCCCTTTGTCTGGAGGCCGAGGGTTTCCATCGGCTGGCCCAGGCGCTGGAGCAGTTCCGCGGTAAGCACCGCATCCTGATGACCTATTCTCCCGATCACGGCCAGCATGCCACCATGGCCGGCGTCATTGATGAGGCACAGGTGGACGGCCTGGATATTGGCAGCTTTGCGGGAATGCACGGCACCAAGCTCATCGAAGACATGAACATCATGCACTTTTTCGGAACGCTGTGACCTGACGGAAAAGGAGTTTTATCTATGACCAGAGAAGAAAAAGAGCGGGTATTGCTCACCACGGCAAGGGCCTTCGCCAAACGGGGCTCCCAGCTGCAGTACGATCAGTTGAGCATGGACCGGGACGTGCAGATCACCTCCCGCCGCCGATACATCCTGCCGCCTGAAGCCGCCACCGACCAGCAGCGGCTGTATCTGGACTGCGCCACCTTTATCTGCGCCGCCTATTACAACGCCTTCGGCTATCAGCTGGAGGCCGACGTCACCTGGGACATCCGAGATCTGGTGGAGGACTGCGTGTTCTGCCACCACTTCACCGGCACCGAAAGCCCTGCCGTCATCGAGGCCATCAAGGCCCACATGAAGGGTCTGCTGCGGCCCGGTGACGCCGTGGTCTATTCCAAGGCCACCAACGGCCACATCATGCTGTATGTGGACGAGCACACCTATTACCACTGCTCCCAGGCAGGCATCCCCGGCAGCTACGATTACAAAAACCGCCGGGATCTGGTCAGCGAAAAGGGCGGTATGCATATCCACGACCCTCGCTGGTGGTTTGAGGAATGTCCCCACGATCCCGTGATGCGCAAGTATTATCTGTTCGCCGAGGGCGTGCAGAAGATCGCCATCCTCCGTCCCCTCAACAGGGTGGGCGAGCCTACGCCCAACGCGCTGGCCCGTATGGGGGAGGCCCGGGATCTCCATTGTCAGGTCACCGTGTATCATAGCGGCGGCCGCACCGCCGCCCCCGGGGAGGCGGTGGAATACATCCTCACCGTGCGCAACGACCGGGGGGAGGCCGCGCCGCTCACCGTCAGCTTTGACAACGGTCCTGCCCACACCGCCGATCTTGCGGCAGGGGAGACCGCCCTGTTCCGCTATACCGTAAACGCGCCCGTTGACGGCGCTTTCCGCATGGCGCCGCCTGCCGTCACGGTCAACGGCCTGCAGGTGTACGCGCCCTTCGTGCTGGTGGGCAAAAACCTCCCGGCAGACCGGGTGCAGACCCTGCTCACCGCCATGGAGACCGCTGTTTCCCGTGGCCGTACCACCGAAGAGGCCATCCGGGCGGCCTACGATGCCTTAGGTGTCCGGCTGCCTTCGTTCCGCCTCTGGCTGCGGGATCTTTTCCAGCGCATCGACGCCACCGTAGGTGAGGTGTTTATCCGCCGGGAGCAGGCACCTGCCCGGGATATGGCGGTGTACGGCTATTTCGGCGGCACCCGTGTGCTGACCCCCGAAGTGTGCTACGACCTCTTCACCCGCACCCTGCAGCTGCGGATGGAGGATCTGCAGCCCGGCGACATCCTGCTGTGCGCCGACGACCACACCAACCGGCAGGCCTATGCCGCCCTGTATACCGGCACCGGCTTCTGGGGCAGTTTCGAGACCTGCCGGCCGCCTGCCTTCCTCGATGGGGAAGCGGCCGCGCGCTGGCTGGACACCCTGCCCGGACGGTATGTCTGGGTGCTGCTGCGGCCCTCGCTGAACTGAATATAAGTCCCGTCCGCAGCGGACGGGACTTTTCTTTTGTGCCGTGGCGTGATATAATAAATTGTTAACATAAAAATAAGGAGTTCATCCATGAGTATTTTAACTGTTGAGCATCTGTCCCACGGCTTCGGCGACCGTGCCATCTTCGAGGATGTGTCCTTCCGCCTGCTGCGGGGCGAGCACATCGGCCTCATCGGCGCCAACGGCGAGGGCAAATCCACCTTTATGAGCATCGTCACCAACCGTCTGCAGCCCGACGAGGGCCGGGTGGAGTGGTCCAAAAACGTCCGTGCCGGTTATCTGGATCAGCACGCCGTGCTGGAACCCGGCATGACCGTAGGAGACGTGCTGCGGTCGGCCTTTGCCTGGCTGCTGGAAAAAGAGGCCCGTATGACCGAGATCTGCGATAAGCTGGGCGACGTGGGGGAGGACGAGATGGCCTCGCTGCTGGAGGAACTGTCCGAAATCCAGGAAATGATGGACGCCCACGATTTTTACATGATCGATGCCAAGGTGGAAGAGGTGGCCCGTGCCCTTGGTCTCATGGCGCTGGGTCTGGAGCACGACGTGTCCGACCTGTCGGGCGGTCAGCGCACCAAGGTGCTGCTGGCCAAGCTGCTGCTGGAGAAACCCGACATCCTGCTGCTGGACGAGCCCACCAACTATCTGGACGAGGAGCACATCGCATGGCTCAAGCGCTATCTGCAGGAGTACGAAAGCGCCTTCGTGCTGATCTCTCACGATCTGCCTTTCCTCAACGATGTGGTCAACCTCATCTATCATATGGAAAACCGCAAGCTCACCCGCTACGTGGGCAACTACGACAAGTTCCGGGAGGTCTATGAGGTGCAGAAATCCCAGCTGGAGGCCGCCTACAAGCGCCAGCAGCAGGAGATCGCCGAGCTCACCGAGTTCGTCAACCGCAACAAGGCCCGTGTGGCCACCCGCAATATGGCCATGTCCCGTCAGAAAAAGCTGGACAAGATGGAGCGCATCGAGCTGGCCCCCGAAAAGCCCAAGCCCGAGTTTCGCTTCAAGGTGGGCCGCACGGCGGGCAAGCACATCTTCGAGACCCACGGTCTGGTCATCGGCTACGACAGCCCGCTGTCCAAGCCGCTGGATCTGTCCATGGAGCGTGGCCAGAAGATCGCCCTGGTGGGCGCCAACGGTATCGGCAAAACCACCCTGCTCAAGAGCATTCTGGGCCTCATTCCCGCGCTGGAGGGCGACGTCAAGCTGGGTGACAATCTGGAGATCGGCTATTTTGAGCAGGAGGGCAGCTACGACAACGCCACCACCTGCATCGAGGAGATCTGGAAGGAGTTCCCCGGCTTTTCCCAGTACGAGGTCCGTGCCGCCCTTGCCAAATGCGGCCTGACCACCAAGCACATCGAAAGCCAGGTACGGGTGCTGTCCGGCGGCGAGCAGGCCAAGGTGCGCCTGTGCAAGCTGGTCAACCGGGAGAGCAACATTCTGCTGCTGGACGAGCCCACCAACCATCTGGACGCCGACGCCAAGGATGAACTGAAGCGGGCGCTGAAGGAGTACAAGGGCGCCATCCTGCTCATCTGCCACGAGCCGGAGTTCTACCGTGACGTGGTGGATCAGGTGTGGGACTGCACCAAGTGGACCACCAAAATTCTGTAAAATAGGGGAGATGTCTGTGCTGCACTGTATCTCGGTGGACAATATGCGGGAGAGCGACGCCATGACCATCGCCCGCTTCGTGCCCTCGCTGGAACTGATGGGCCGAGCCGCCCGGGGCGTCTTTGCCGCCCACCGCTGGCAGGGGCCGGTGGCCATCCTCTGCGGTTCGGGCAACAACGGCGGCGACGGCTTCGCCCTGGCCTGTCTGCTCAAAGCGGACGATATTCCCTGCGCGGTGTTCACCTTGAGCGAAAAGCAGAGCGCCGACAGCGCCTTCTACGCCCAAAAGGCGACGGCCATGGGCGTGGCGATCACGCCCTTTTCGCCGGGGTGCCTGAAGGGCTTTTCCACCGTGGTGGATTGCCTCCTGGGCACCGGGTTCAAGGGCGGCCTGCGGGATCCTTACCGGCAGGCCATCGAGGCCATTAACGCCTCCGGAGCCTTTGTGGTCAGCGTGGACATCAACAGCGGCCTGAACGGCGACACCGGCGAATGCGACCTTGCGGTGCGCTCCCAACTCACCGTCACCGTGGGCTTCCTCAAGCACGGCCTGCTCACCGAAAACGCCGGCCGGTATATGGACCGGCTGGTGTGCGCCGACATCGGCATCCGCCTTTCCCGGGAAGAGCGGCACGTCACCGCCGAGACCGCTCCGCCCTGGGTGGACCTGACCCCCATCGTCATCACAAAAGCATAAAAAAGAACTCCCACTGGGGTAGCTCATAATAAGACAGGTTTATAGTGTTTGTTAGAACAGCGTGGCGTGAAGTCACGCTGTTCTTCTTTCTGCTGCGTGATTGACCATTTCTGCGATAATGCTTTCGGGCAGGAATCCGATACAGGCAAGGCTGATCCGTACATCTTGTACTCTGTGTCCGCTGCTTTTGTCGGGAGCGCACACATACACCTTGTTCACAAGATCGTTTAGAACTGCCGGTGTCAGTTCCGTTAGCGTGGAGTATTTCTTTGCTCTACGGATGAATTGTTCGATGCTGTCCGCTTCTTCCTCCTGCTTCGCGATTTCCTGTTCCCAAAGCTGAATCTTTTCCGTTAGTTCTTCTTGCTCATTTTCGTAGTCAGCGGATAACTTTTGAAAGCGGCTGTCATTGATCTTACCCGAGATGTTGTCTTCGTAAATACGCTTGAACAGTCGGTCAAGTTCCTCGATCCTGCGCTGTGCCTGTGTGAGTTGTCTGCGTTTTGCAGACAGCTCTTTTTTGAACTCTTCCTTGCGCTTGGCGCCGAGTTTTTCGCGGAACAAGTCCTCACAATCGGATATGTACCAAAGCAGGATTTGCAGGAATTTCAGTACACCCTTTTCCAAAACCTTCGCGCGGATAAAGTGTGTCCCACACACATCTTTGCCTTTCTTCCGAGAGGTAGAACATACAAAGTGATCCTGCCGTTCCTCAAAGTTTTGAGTGGTGCAGTAGTACAGCTTTTCTCCGCAATCGGCACAGTAAGCAACTCCGGAAAACAAATTGCTCTTGCCTGTTTTAGCCGGTCTTCGCTTGTTGTGGCGAAGCTCCTGTACCCGTTCAAAGGTTTCCTCGTCTACAATGGCTTCATGCGTGTTGCGGAAGATTTTCCATTGTTCCGGTGGATTTTCGATGGTCTTTTTGATCTTGTAAGACTGTCGGTGCGTTTTGAAGTTTACGGTGTGCCCACAATACTCCATCCGTTCCAAAATTGCCGATACTGTGCTGCTATTCCATCCATAAGGATTGTCGGGCAATGCACATCGAACAGCTTGTCCCTTTTGATCCTGATAGACAGTAGGAGTCAGTACCTGATCCTCTTTGAGTATGCGGGCGATCTGTGTCGGACCGTTTCCGTCCATGCAGAGAGTAAAGATACGTTTGACCACTTGCGCGGCTTCATCATCCACGATCCATTGCTCAGAGTTGTCTGCATCTTTAACATATCCGTAGGGAGGTATGGTAGTCAGATGCTCACCGGATTCACCTTTCAGCTTTAAGGATGCCCGAACCTTTTTGCTGCCGTCCTTAACATAGAACTCATTGATAATATTCAAGAACGGCGCAAACTCATTGTCGCTTTGGTTGGCACTGTCTACACCGCTGTTGACTGCAATGAAACGGACATTATTCTGTGGAAAGGTGATTTCTGTGTACATTCCTACTTCCAGATAGTTACGCCCGATACGGCTCATGTCTTTGGCTATGATGATACCGATTTTTCCCTCGTCCACAAGAGCCATCATCCGCTGCCAATCCGGTCGTTGGAAGTTTGCGCCGGAGTACCCGTCATCCACGAAATACTCGATATTCCGAAATCCTTGTTCCTTTGCGTACTTGGCTAAGAATGCCTTTTGATTGACGATGGAATTGCTATCTCCCTGTTGGTCATCGTCGCGGGAGAGACGGCAATATAATGCTGTGATTTTGTCAGACTGCTTCATAATATGTTCCTCCATATTCGATGGGCAGTCTGCCAATACAAGGTTGCTGTTGGTCATAAATTCACACACCTTTTTTCTCGTCTGCCAGCTTCATTGCTTTTTCCGGGAGTGTGTGTTTCCCATCAAAGCTGCCGGTAAAGCGGTAGGTAGTATGCCCTTCTTCAAGGCGTACTGTGATCTGCGGCAACTCCTGCCACATGGGAACGGGAGCGTGGCGAGTGCCGTCTTGGTCGATGCGGACATTGCGTTTCTTTTCTTCCATTTCCACCTTCCTTTTCGTTTATACAATTAAGGGTTTGGGATATCCCAATGATGAAAAATCTTCGTGTGTGGCAATACCGGATGTGCTTGCTGTTCAGCAAGCCATACGGAATGACATCACGCTGATTTTTGCAAGTGTACGGACACTTGCTGTGCTTGCTATCTGCTAATTTCCCCAAACCCGTTGACAAAAGGCTCAAAATTGCCTATAATATAGGTAAGATATTTGCCTAATTATATTATAAGCAAATAAGGTTCCTCTGTCAATAGACTTGGGCAAAATAATAGGCAAATAAATTTCCGGATGAGGTTTTCTATATGAAGTTTGGAGAAAAGGTAAGACTGCTGCGAAATGAAAAGAAGCTGTCCCAGACGGAGCTGGGCAAAATGTGCGGTTTGTCTCTGCGAACGATCCGCAATTATGAAGTGGACGGACGCTATCCGAAACAGCGTGAAGTGTACGCCAAACTTGCCACTGCACTTGGATGCGAGATAAACTTTCTGCTTTCTGAAGACGAAGAATTTGTTCTTCAGGCACAACAGAACTACGGCTACAAAGGTGCAAAAGACGCCGAAGAATTGGTCGCGGATATTTCTGCACTTTTTGCTGGTGGCGAATTGTCCGAGAATGACAAGGATGCTGTAATGCGTGCCTTGCAGGATGCTTACTGGATGGCGAAAGAACGGAACAAGGAAAAATACACGCCGAAGAAGTACAGGAAAGAAGAGTAAAAAATAAACGAAAGGGGTGACGGAGCAATGTTAAAACCCGTTGTATTCATTGACGCTGAGATTAGCGCGGACGACAATAAAATACATGATCTTGGTGCGGTGAAAGATGACCGGACTTATTTTCATTCTGCCTCCATCCGAGACTTCATTTCGTTTATATCTGAGGCTGATTTTATCTGTGGTCATAATATTGTCCATCATGATTTGAAGTATATTCGAACTGCAACTGAAAGAGATTTGCAAACCTTGGCGATCGACACTCTGTATCTTTCTCCGCTCCTGTTCCCAAAGCGGCCTTATCACGCGCTATTGAAGGATGACAAACTGCAAGTGGAGGAGTTGAACAACCCTGTAAATGACTGCAAAAAAGCGGCGAATCTGTTCTATGATGAAGTCAACGCTTTTTTTGCACTGTCTTCTAAACTAAAGCAAATTTTCTGTTGTCTTCTATACAATCATCCCGAATTTACTGGATTCTTTGAATATGTCAATTTCAGACCGTACAATTCCAATGTGCCGAACTTGATTCGCAGTGAATATGCAGGAAAAATATGTGCCAATGCTGATCTTGTTCCTCTGATCCGTCACTATCCTGTTGAACTGGCATACGCTCTTGCATTAATTGGCGCAGATGACTATCACTCCATTACGCCGCCATGGCTGCTGCGAAACTATCCTAAAATTGAAAATGTAATTAAGTATCTTCGGAATACACCTTGCCGAGAGGGATGTGAATATTGTAAAGATGCTCTCGATATTCACAGAGAATTAAATCGAATCTTTGGCTATGACAGTTTTCGTACATACAATGGGGAGCCCCTTCAAGAAAGAGCTGCACAAGCCGCAGTAGATGGAAAGTCCTTGCTCGCGGTTTTTCCTACCGGTGGCGGCAAATCTATTACTTTTCAGCTTCCGGCACTTATGGCAGGAAAAGCAGCTCACGGATTGACAGTTGTTATATCCCCGTTGCAATCTTTGATGAAAGACCAAGTCGATAATCTGAACGGCATCGGGATCACTGAGGCGGTAACTGTCAATGGCTTGCTTGATCCTATTGAGCGGGCAAACGCATTGGAGCGCGTCTCCAACGGGTCTGCAACTTTGCTGTATATCTCTCCTGAACAATTGCGTTCTCGTACGATAGAAAAGATATTGGTTTCGCGGAATGTCGCTCGTTTCGTCATTGATGAAGCGCACTGCTTCTCAGCGTGGGGGCAAGATTTTCGTGTTGACTATCTGTATATTGGCGACTTTATCCGTGAATTACAAAGGAAAAAGAGCGACAAAAAGCCAATTCCTGTTTCCTGCTTTACAGCAACTGCAAAGCAAAAAGTAATCAGCGATATTTGCAATTATTTCAAAAGAAAACTGGATCTGGATCTCGAAATTTTTGCGTCTTCCGCAACTCGAGAGAACTTGCACTATACAGTTTTGTATAAGGAAACCGATGAGGAAAAATACAGCGCACTTCGGGATTTGATCGCACAGAAAAACTGCCCAACGATTGTCTATGTATCCAGAACCAAGCGCACGCGAGAAATCGCAGAAAAGCTCACCAGTGATGGTTTCCCAGCGAGACCATTTAACGGGAAAATGGACCCCAATGATAAAATTGCAAATCAAGAGGCGTTCATCAAAAATGAAATAAAAGTCATTGTCGCAACGTCTGCTTTCGGCATGGGCGTTGATAAAAAGGATGTTAAGTTGGTCATCCACTATGACATCTCAAGTTCGCTCGAAGATTATGTGCAGGAAGCAGGACGCGCAGGGCGAGATCCCTCCATGCAGGCAGAATGTTATGTGCTCTATAACGACAATGATTTGGACAAGCATTTCATTCTGCTTAATCAAACAAAGTTGAGCATCAGCGAGATACAGCAAGTGTGGAAGGCTATCAAGGATTTAACGAAACTGCGTCCAAGCATAAGCTGCTCGCCTTTGGAGATTGCGCGACAAGCTGGATGGGATGACTCGGTCAACGATATTGAAACGCGTGTTAAAACAGCGATTTCTGCGCTGGAAAGCGCAGGTTATGTGAAACGCGGCAGGAATATGCCACACGTTTACGCAACAAGCATCCTCGCAAAGGATATGCGTGAGGCATCTTTCCGCATCGATCAATCTGCGCTGTTTTCGGAAGAACAGCGCACCTGTGCAAAGCGCATTATTAAATCCTTGATTTCCAGCAGGAGTATCGCGAATGCCGGGAATGATGATGCAGAGTCCAGAGTTGACTATCTTGCTGATACCCTTGGCATGACCAAAGATGAGGTGATCAACTCTGTCAATTTGATGCGTCAAGAGGGTCTGCTGGCAGATTCACTGGATATGTCTGCATATATTCTTGCAAATGATACAGAAAACAAGTCTTCATTGATTTTGGATCGTTTTGCAAAGCTTGAATACTATCTTTTATCCCAATTAACGGAAGATGGCTGCGAGTTTAACATCAAAGAATTGAATGCGCAGGCTCATTCTGAGGGAATCACTGCATCCAGTGTAAAAAATCTGCGCACTTTGATGTACTATCAAACGATCAAAAACTATGTACATAAGTCGGAGCATAGTTCTTCCAAATCTGTCCACCTTGTTCCTTTGCTTGAAGTATCAAAATTAATTGATAAATATCGTTTAAGAATTGAGTTGTGCAAGTTCATCCTTGATGCGCTTTTCAACATCATCGATTGCCTCGTGGCAAGCTAGAATATCGACATCTTGCGGCACCTCAACGTGAAGTGAGCAATAAACTCTGCCGGGGC
>JAFYPP010000013.1 GCA_017559995.1 Clostridia bacterium
CACCGAGCCCCCTACCGAACCTCCCACAAAACCCGAACCGTCCACCCAGCCGGCTACCGAACCTCCCACGGAGGCCCCCACCGAGCCTCCCAAACCGCCCAAGCCGGAAAATCCCTTTGAGGACGCCCTGTTCATCGGCGACAGCCGTACAGTGGGCATTGGAAAATACTCCGGCATCAAGGACGCCGAGTTTTTCGCCAGCACCGGCATGACGGTCTTTAACGTGTTCAAGGAAGAGGTCAAGGTGGGCGACCGGGAAAAATGTACCCTGGAGCGCCTGCTGCTCACCAACGAGTACGACCGCATTTATCTGACCCTGGGCATCAACGAGCTGGGCTCCAGCCAGGAGCGCATCATGGAATACTACGCGCAGGTGGTGCAGCGGCTGCGGGAACTGCAGCCCCGGGCCTATATCCATCTGCAGGCCAATCTCCACGTTGCCAAAAAGCGCTCGGATACCGACAAGACCTACAACAACGATAACATCAACCGCCTCAACGAGTCCATCGCCGCCCTCGCCGACGATCAGTGGGTGTTCTATCTGGATCCCAACCCGGTGTTTGATGACGCCGACGGCGCCATGACCGCCGGTTACACCTGGGACGATATCCACCTGCTGGGCAAGCACTATGTCCTCTGGACCGACTGGCTGAAGGAAAACACCCCCGCGTAACGAAAAGAAACCGCTCGGATGACCGAGCGGTTTTTTGTTATTTCTGCGGCGTGATCAGTTTTTGCTTTTCCAGAACAGGGGCCACCAGACGGAAGACGATGACCATCACCAGCACCTCCACAGGCCACAGCAGCAGGTTCTTGGTGGCGCTGCCCGCAAGGAACACCACGAAGGCCTTTCCCATGAGGATGCTGTTCCACAGGCTGTTGAGGCCGATGTTGCAGATGACGTTCACCGCCAGTTTGGTAATGGCGATGCGGGGCAGGGTGAGTTTTTGCCCATAAAAGCCCAGCGCGTAGATCAGCATAGCCACCATGGTGGTGACGGTATAGCCGGGGAAAAAGGCGCCCATGGGCCGGGCCAGGAAGCCCAGAATATCCATGACGAATCCCACGCCCAGCGCGGCCACCGGACCGCAGACGGCGGCGCACAGCGCCTTTGGCGTATAGTCAAAAAACACGTGGAGGTTGTTGGGCAGCGGGATGTACAGGGTTGTGATGGCGATGGTCAGCGCGATAAGCAGAGCCACCGCCGCCAGCACCCGGACACTTTTCAGCCGGGACGCAGCTTCTTTCCAATACGCACGGGAAAGCACAGACATAAAAAATGACCTCCTTTGATTTTTGCGGCAGCCTGTCAAAAGACAACTGTTGCCGCATAAGCAAAAAAGGCCCGTGCGGCAGCGGGGTCGGGATATATGCATTTCCTTCCGCGTTCAACACCCTGTTCCACGGAGCCCAAATCATATAAACCTAATCTGCCTGGTTGGCTTCAGTTTACACCCGTTTCCGCCCGGTGTCAATGCCAATTTCATCCCACAGCACCCGGCCGCCCGACACCGTCAGCACCGATCGCGCTGCCGCCAGCGTTTGCGGCGAAGCTGTAAAGATGTCCCGGTCGGTCACCACGAAATCCGCCCGGTATCCCGGCGCCAGCGTCCCGGTGAAGTCCTCCCGGAAGTCGGTACGGGCAGCGTCCCGTGTCAGGGCCAGCAGGCCCTCCTCCAGCGTCAGGGCCTCGGGAGAGGAGCGGTCGCTGCCGGTGGGCAGGATCTCCCGGCGGCAAAGGGCCTTTTGCAGACCCGCAAAAGGCGCGAACCGGTCGTAACTGCCGAAGGCCACCCGCGCGCCCAGATGGGACAGGGTACGCCAGGCGCAGCAGGTGTCCGGATGGACGGCACAGGCGGCAAGGCTGTCCTCCAAACGGGCGGGAAAGGCCACGACATTCACCGCCGCCGCCCCCAGTTCCACCAGCTGCCGGGGCGATGTGCAGGGCACGCCCAGCAGGGTCAGCCGCCGGGGATTGCCCTCCGGCAAGGGCTCCCAGCGCAGCTGCTCCAGAAACAGCTCCAGCGTCGCCCCGTCATCCACAGAGATCCACCGCTGGCCGCCAGCCCGGGTCGCCAGCGGCAGGTTTTCCAAAGACAGCATCCGTCCGCCAAAGCCGGGGAGGCGCTCCTCCCATCGGTGCCCACGGAGAGACGGCCAGGTCTGCGGCAGGATAAACTGCAGCCGGGGGAGGTTTTTTTCCTCCCGGTAGAGCTGCTCGATCATCGGCAGGTCACCCTTTTGTACGGCACCGCCCAGATCGCAGCTTTGCACGGTGGTGTACCCCGCCCGGGCGGCCTGCCGCAGCCAGCGCCGCAGGCCTTCTTTGCGGTGCCGCGTGCCAAAAGGCAGCGGGCCGCAGGCCTTTTCCAGACAGACAAAGGGCTCAAACAGGCCGGGGATGACGGTCCTCCACCCGCAATCCAACACCCGGCAATCCGCCGCAAGGCCCGCCAGCGCCCGCTGCTCTCCCACGGCGGCGATACGGCCCTGCCGCACCACCATGGCCTCGCAAAACCGGCCTTCCCCCTGCCAGATCTTTCCGTGAATCAAAAAAATGTCCATACTACCACCTCGTCGGCAATAGTATGGACAATTTTTACAGAATCATCAGTTCGAACACGGTGAGCACGCCCAGGAACAGGAAGTTGAACAGGGTGAACACCAGCACGTACCGCAGCATACGGCCCTGGTTGTACTTGGCGTATTCCCGGAAGGTGATCAGGCTGGCCAGAGAGGCGATGAGGGTGCCGGTGCCGCCGATGTTGACACCCACCAGCAGCTGCTGATAATTTTCCGTGAACTGGCTCAACAAAATGGCGGTGGGCACGTTGCTGATAAACTGGCAGGAGACCACGCTGACCAGCAGGGTATTCAGTTCCAGCAGACCGCCGAAGAAGTCCTGCACCGCGGGGATGCGGGCCAGGTTTCCCGAAAAGATGAAGAACAGAACGAAGGTGCACAGCAGGCCGTAGTCCACGTCCTTCAGCGCTTTGCGGTCCAAAAACAGCAGCGCCGTAGGGATGACGATCAAACCGATCCAATAGGGGACGCCCCGGAACACGATGACGATGGCCAGCGCGAACAGCACCATGTAGACCGCCGTGCGGGCCTTGGGCAGTTCCACCTTTTCGCCCCGGATCTGCAGGGGGTCTTTAGGGATCAGGAAACAGCACAGGGTGATGAGGGTGATGGCCAGCAAAAAGGGCGGCAGCATGATGAGGACGAACTCGCCGTCGGGGATGGCGAAATGGCTGTACAGGTACAGGTTCTGGGGGTTGCCGAAGGGGGTCAGCATACCGCCCAGATTGGCGGCGATGTTCTGGAAAATGAACACCAGTGCCATGGCGTGCTCTTTACCGGTGCGTTTGAGGACGAAATAGCCCAGGGGCAAAAAGGTCAGCAGCGCCATATCGTTGGCGATGAGCATGGAACCGATAAAGGTGATATACACCAGGGCGATGACCGCCACACGGAGGTTTTTGAACCGCTCGATGATCTTTCGGGCCAGCAGATAGAAAAACTGGATATTCTTCAGCGCGCACACCACCGCCAGCACGCAAAACAGGCAGGTCAGGGTGCGCCAATCGAAATACCCCAGATACTGGGCGTCGGGGGGAACCAGAAACATGGTGATGAGGGCCGCTACCGCCGCCACCGTCACCACGGGGTTTCGCTTGACAAAGGCCATGACTTTCGACATAAAGGCACCTTCCTTGAGATTTCTCACAACGGTTAAGTATACGCCTCTCCGGGGAAAGTGTCAACGGAGAAATCCATTTCTTTACCGTTGACAAGGCCCTCTGCTTATTCTATAATATCATTAAATGATATCATATAACGATATTGTGGAGGAGGTGGCCTGTATGCCCAAAAAATCCATGGAAGTCCTCACCGAAACCATGTTTTACGTTCTGATGGCGCTGAACGGCGGTGACAAATGCGGCACCGATATTGCCGCCTTCGTCAGCAAGCGCACCCACGGACGGGTGACGCTGGGGCCTGCCACCCTGTATACCATCCTGTCCAAGTTTGAAAGCGAGCAATACATCCGCGAAGTGGCTGTGGAAGGCCGCAAGCGCACCTACGCGCTGACGCCCCGGGGTGCCGGCGCCTTTTACGAAGAGCTGACCCGGCTGCGCCTTTGCGTGGCCGATGCCGAGAAGGGAGGCGATCTGTGATGGAACCCAAATACCGTCATCGCTATCCGCCCTGCCCCGCTTACGACGTGGGCTGCATGGAGGCCTGGCTGGAGCACATGGCCGCCCAGGGCCTGCATCTGGACGGCGCTTCGGGATTTTTCGCCGGAATGGCCACCTTCACCCAGGGACAGCCTGCCGCGGTGAAATACCGGCTGGAGGCCGTCACCAAGACCGCTACCCTGTTTGACGACAGCGACGGCCCTGCCGACGCGGCGGTGGAAATGGCCGCCGAAATGGGATGGGAGTACGTCTGCCGCCTCCGGGACTTTGACATTTACCGCACCGACAATGCTCTGGCGCCCGAATTGAACACCGATCCGCAGCTGCAGGCCCAGGGCCTCAAGGCGGTGGAAAAGCGTATGCGGGGCCAGGCGGGCACCGCTCTGTTCTGGTGGATCCTCTATCCCCTGCTGCGCACCCTTGGCCCGGTGCTCACCGCCACCCATCTGGGCGGCTTGCTCACCCTGTGGGGCTGGGGGTTGCTGGTGGGGCAGCTGATCCTGTCCCTGTGGCGGCTGGGTTTCCTCGTGCGGATGCGCAGGCGGCTGCTGCGGGGTGAGGCGCCCCGGCGGCCCAAAGACCTGAAACGGTCCGGCCGGCGCTACCGCCTGCTGCATTTTGCCCATGTGGCTGCTGCCGTGGCACTGGTGATCGTGGTTCTCATCCGGGGCATGGCAGGCACGCTGGACTACGGCGAGATCCGACAGCCGCTGGCGGTCTTTCCGGGTGACGCCCCCTTCCCCACCGTGGCCGACCTGGCCCCGGAGGGAGCGGTTTACGCGGAGGAGTACTTTGGTTTTGACGATGAGGAAAACACCTTTGCCCTGTGGAGCGCGCTGACCGTGGATCGGGCCGTCATTTGGGAGGAAAACGCCAAACTGACCCTATCCGACGGCAGCGCCGTTACCGGTGGCCTGTACGTGGAATATTACGAGGCCAAAACCGAGTGGATCGCCAAACGGCTGGCCAAGACGCTGTATGCACGGGACCGGGCCTCGTGGAACGTGGATGCCATCGAGCTGCCCGAGCTTGGCCTGGACTTTGCCCGGGGCACCGATCGGGTGTTCAATACGGTGGTCCTGCGGCAGGGAAACAAGGTGTTCCGCGGCTATTTTTACAACACCGCCCTGCAGGCCATCCATTGGAACGATTGGCTGCAGGCCACGGCAGACGCCCTGAAATAGAAAAAGCGCCCCCGGCGGATGCCGGGGGCGTCGCTTTTTATTTAGTTGTCCAGAGCGGCCACAGCCACCTTCATGGCCTGTTCCCGGGTCATGGGGAGGGTGGGCGCGAAGGTGCCGTCACCGGTACCGTCCACCACCTTGTGGCTGACAAAGTAATTGACGTAATTGGCGGCCCAGCTGCCGATGGCAGCCTGATCGGGGAAGGTCATTTCCCGGTCGCCCAGTTCCAGCCGGGAGCCGTCATCCACTTCACCGAACTCGGCCAGTTCCACCACACGGCCCAGCATGGTGACGGCCTGTTCCCGGGTCAGCGAGCCGTTGGGGTCGAACTTATCGCCGCCGGTGCCCTTGACAACGCCCAGAGCGGCGGCCGCAAGCACATCGGTCTGGTCATCGGACACATCGCTGAAGGGATTGTCCAGATCACCGTAATCCACGGTTTCGCCGGTGAGGGCCTCGTAGAACATCACCGCCACACTGGCGAACTCGGCACGGGTAACCGGCTTGGTCATGTCGGCCCACAGGAATACGTCGGGATAAATCTCCATCTCAACGGCCTGCTTGAGGTACGTTTCCGCCCAATCAGAGCAGTTATCCCACAGGATGCTTTCCTTCACCATTTCGGGCAGCTCCAGCATCAGGCCGTAGGTATCCACCAGCAGCTGGGCGTTTTCCATCATGGCATCGGAATAGCCGTGATCCCAGCTGTGCTTTTTCTCCCACTGGGCGGTGTCCTCCACCAGGAAATAGGTGTAACTCAACTTGCCGGTGCGCTCGTAGTTGGCGTGATCCATGCGGACGTCCAGCCATTCGTAGCCGTCCTCCAGCAGTACCATGTTCCACTTGTGCATGACGGCGGAACCGTCGTTGTTGAGGAAGTCACCGTCGATCATGCGGCAATCGTAGCCCAGATGGCCCAGCAGCACGATGAGCAAAGCGGAAAAGTTGTGGCACTCGCCCACACGGTAGAGCATCATCTCCGCGGCGGCATAGGCCACATACTCGTTGGAGTCGCAGTTCAGGTAGTAATAGCCGCTCTCGGGGTCATAGCTGCCCATGGACTCAGCCACATCCAGGCGCAGGGTGATATCACCGTCGGCCAAAGCGTCCACCATGTACTCGTAGAAATCCTCGATCTCATCTTCCATGCGATCCATGTCCACGTACAGGGTGTCGCCGGTACCGTAGCGCTCGCAGTTGAGCACGATCCAGTCGTAGACGGCACGGATGCGCTCCACGTCGTTCTTGCCCTCCAGATCGATCTCTTTGAGGATCTCCTCGGCGATGTAATCGATATAGACGTCGCCGAAATAGATGGGTACGTCGCCGTATTTCCGGTCGGCGGCAAAGGCGGCGGTGGGCAGCAGGCCCACCAGCAAAGCCACGGTCAGCAGCAGAGAAAGTACACGCTTTTTCATAACAGTTCCTCTCATTTTCTCTTTCAAATCACAAACAGGCGGAGAAACCGCGTTCTCCGCCTGCTGCTTTTCAATTAGTTCATCTGATTGCGGCGGCTGAGGTTCATGGTGCCGTCCTGCATGTTGGAAATATTCTCCAGGCTCTTGCCGGTGCCGTAGGCCACGCAGGAGATGGCGTCGTCGGCCACACGGGTGTTGATGCCGGTCTTGCTCTCGATGAGCTTGTCGAAGCCGTAGATCAGGCTGCCGCCGCCGGTCATCAGGATGCCGTTGGTGGCGATGTCGCCCACCAGCTCGGGAGCGGTGCGCTCCAGAACGGCGTGGACGGCCTCCACGATCTTGCCGGACACGTCCTCAAAAGCCTCCATCATCTCGCTGCTGGTGACGGTGAAGGTACGGGGCAGGCCGGTCATCAGGCAGCGGCCGCGGACTTCCATGACCTTCTCTTCGGGATAGGGATAGACGCAGCCGATGGTCATCTTCATTTCCTCGGCGGTGCGCTCACCGATGAGCACGTTGTGCTTGCGGCGGATGTACTTGACGATGGCTTCGTCAAACTTATCGCCGGCGATCTTGATGGAGGTGCTCTCTACCACGCCGCCCAGAGAAATGACGGCGATATCGGCGGTACCGCCGCCAATGTCCACGATCATGTTGCCGTTGGGCTGGGCGATGTCCACGCCGGCGCCGATGGCGGCAGCTACGGGCTCCTCGATGAGGTACACGCGGCGGGCACCGGCCTGCTCGCCGGCGTCAATGACGGCACGCTCTTCCACCTCGGTGATGACGCTGGGGATGCAGATCACCACGTTGGGCTTGAACAGGCGGAAGCCAAGGGCCTTCTTGATAAAATGCTTGATCATCTTTTCGGTCATTTCGTAGTCGGAAATGACGCCCTCACGCAGGGGACGGACGGCGATGATGTTGCCGGGGGTACGGCCCAGCATGCTCTGGGCTTCAGAGCCGATGGCCAGGGTCTTGCCGGTGTTCTTGTCGATGGCGACCACGGAAGGCTCGCAAAGGACGATGCCCTTGCCCTTCACGAACACCAGAATGGAAGCGGTTCCCAAATCTATACCGATATCAGTGCCGGAAAAAAACATATGTTCATCACTCCAAAATAGTCTGTTCTATTATTATAGCCAAAGATTTTTACGATTTCAACCACATATTCCTGAATATTTCTCAACTTTTCCGCGCGGCGGCGGCACAAACGCACAAAACCCGTTCAGCACCGGCGGTTTTCAGCATACGAGCGCACTCCGAGAGGGTGCTGCCGGTGGTGAGAATGTCGTCGGCGATGAGCACCCGCTTGCCGGCCACCGCCTCGGCGGGGCAGCACAGGCGGTAAGCGCCCAGCACGTTGGCCCGGCGTTCCTCCGGCCGCAGGCCGTGCATGGGCTTGGTGTCCCGACACTTTTCCAGGGTGGGCAGGCAGGGCACGTCCAGCATGGACACCAGCTCTCGGGCCAGCAGTTCCGCCTGGTTATAACCGCGCTTGCGCAGGGTGGCGGCGTTGGTGGGAACGAAGGTGATGAGATCCACCGGCTCCTCCAGCTTACGCTCGCAGGCGTAGGCCATCACCCGGGCCAACGGGCGGGCATAGCTCTGCTTTTCCCGATATTTTAGTCCGTGAATGGCCTTGCGCACGTCATTTTCGTACCAAAGACCGGCGGCGGCCTTGTCGAAGAAGGCACCCTTTTCCACCCGCGGCGGCGCGGTGTTCAGCAGCACCTTCTCCCGGCAGGCGGCGCAGATCTCCTGCTCGGTCCCCAGGATGCTGCCGCACAGCATACACTTGGGCGGAAACAGCAATTTCAGCAGATCAATCATCGCAAAGCTCCTTCACCCGAGCCTTGAGGGCACTGTAACGCCGGGTGGCGTTGGCGGTGTCCACCATCTGCCGCACGGTCTCCTCTCGGCCCACCATCACCAAAAGGCGCTTGGCCCGGGTGACGGCGGTATACAGCAGATTGCGGCTCAGCAGCCGCTGGGGCGCCGAAAACGCGGGAATGATGACAGCGGCATACTCGCTGCCCTGGCTCTTGTGGGCGGTGATGGCATAGGCGTGCTCCAGCTCGGACAGGTCGTCGAAGTCGTAGTCGGCCTCACGGTCGTCGAACCGCACGATCATCAGCCGGGCAGCCCGGTCGATGAGGACGATGACGCCGGTGTCTCCGTTATAAACGCCGGTTCCGGTCTCGGCAGGCTCCAGCCGGCTCCACACCCGGTCGTAATTGTTGCGGATCTGCATGACCCGGTCGCCGGTGCGGAATACCGTCTCGCCAAAGCGGGTCTCGCCTTTGTCGTCGGCAGGCGGGTTGAGGGCGGCCTGCAGCAGGCGGTTGAGGTTTTCGGTGCCGCACATTCCCTGTCGGGAGGGGCAGATCACCTGAATGTCCTCCCGGGGGATGCCAAAATGGCCGGGGATACGCTGGGTCATCAGGGATACCACGTTTTCCACGGTATGTTCGGCGCTGCGGGAGGCGGAAAAGAAGAAATCTCCGTCGTTTTTCCGCAGCTGCGGCATCTCGCCCCGGTTGAACCGGTGGGCGTTGAGGACGATGTCGCTGTTTTGCGCCTGGCGGAAGATCTCGGTGAGCCGCACCCGGGGCAGATGCTCCACGCCAAGCAGGTCGGCAAAGAAACTGCCCGCGCCTACCGGCGGCAGTTGGTCGGCGTCGCCCACCAGCACCAGGCGGCCGTGCAGGGGCATGGCCTCCAGCAGAGAGGCCGCCAGCGAAAGCTCCAGCATGGAGGCCTCGTCCACGATGATTACGTCGGCCTGCAGCGGGTCGTTTTTGTTCTTTTTAAAGCGAAGGTTGCCCGCCTTGTCGAACATGGGCTCCAGCAGGCGGTGGATGGTCTTGGCCTCCCGGCCGCACAGCTGGCTCATGCGCTTGGCAGCACGGCCGGTGGGGGCGGCCAGCAGGGTGTTCAGGCCGTAATTCTGCAAAAGGGCGATCATGGTCTGCAAAGCGGTGGTCTTGCCCGTGCCGGGGCCGCCGGTGATCAGCGACAGGGCGGAGGTGAAGGGCAGACAGATGGCTTCCCGCTGTTTCGCGGCGTACTCCTTGCCCTGTCTGGCTTCGATTTTTTGCAGATTTTTGTCCAGGTCGGGGGGCGCCTTCAGGGTCATCTGCTTCAACCGGGTGACGGCCCGGGAAACGTAGACCTCCTGCCGCCACACGTGCTCCAGATAGACCACTTCCCTGCCCCGCCACAAGTCCTGCTTGACCTTTTCCCGGGCGCAGAGGGTGTCCAGATGGGGCTCCAGCCCCTCTTCCGTCCACTCCAGAAGCCGGGACGCCGCCGGCAGCAGCTTGTCCCGGGGCACGAAGGTGTGTCCCGCCTGCAGGTTGAAGGTCAGCACGTACAGGATGCCTGCCTCCAGCCGCAGGGCGCTGTCCTCTGCGATGCCCAAACTGACGGTGGCCAGTTCATCCGCCCGGCCGAAGTCCAGAAGATAGGGTTCCTCGCACAGCAGATAGGGATTTCTCGCCACCGTTTCGGCGGCCAGATCGCCGTAGCTGGCCAGCAGATTGGAGGCAAAATAGGTAGGCAGGCTATGGGTCACCAGAAACTCCAGCAGCATACGCATGGAATTGAGCCGCAGGAACTCCTCCTGAATGGCCTTGGCTTTTTCCAGGGTGATGCCCCGGATCTCGGCCAGGCGGTGGGGCATTTCGGCCAGCACATCGAAGCTCTCCATGCCGAAGCGGTCCACGATGAGCTTGGCGGTTTTGGGGCCGATGCCCTTCACCGTGCGGGAGGCCAGATAGGCGTAAATGCCCGCCTCGTCGGCAGGCATCTCCCGGAGGTAGTTTTCCACCTGGAACTGGGGTCCGTGCTGGGGATGCACGGTATAGGTGCCGGTGGCGGAAATATGCTCACCGGCGCCCAAAAAGGGCATGGCGCCCACGATGGTGATGGCTCCGCCGTCATCCAGTTCCACCCGGGCCACGGTGTAGCCGTTTTCGTCGTTTTTATAGATGATGTCCTCGACTACCCCTTCCAGCACATCGGGTTCTTTTTCCATGGGCGCTTCCCTCCTTTCGGCAATGGGGATATCAATCGTTGGGGGACAGGATCAGCACATCGGCGCAAAAGCTGATGGGGATGCAGTCCACGTCGAACTGGGGCAGTGCCGCCTCCAGCTCCTCCCGCACCAGATAAAACTCGCTGTCGTCCCAGCCGTCCTCATAGGCCTCACGGACGGCTTCCAGACCTTCCCGGTCAGGGAAGGACACGTCGCCGATGACGATGACGCCTTCGGGGTTGAGATGTTTTTTCAGGGCCGCCAGCAGGGCGTACTTGCTTTCATCGGGCAGATGGTGCAGGGCGTAGGCCGCCACGATGCAGTCGAACTTACCGTCGCCCAGTTTTTCGGGAACTTCCTCCAGTTCGGCCTGCAGGAAGGTGGCGCCCGGGGCGTTGTGGGTGGCGGCGGCCAGCATATTGGCGGAAAAGTCCACCGCCGTGACGGGATGGCCGGCCTCCAGCATACGGCCGGTCAGCTTGCCCGTGCCGCAGCCCAGATCCAGCACGGAAACCTCTTCCCGGGCGTGGACGATGTCAAAGATCTGCTGATGCAGCTCGGTGTAACCGGCAAAGGGATAGTCGCCGGCGGCTTCGCAGGCGGCCACGTCGGCCTCGTATTTTGCCTGCCAGGCGTCAAACCCGGCGGCGTCCAAAATCTTGTTTTCCATTATTTCAGCTCCATTCCCAGCACGGCCCGGCCGTTTTCTACACGGATGTGCCCCACCGCGCCGTTGATGAGGGTGAAGCAGGGCTTCACGTGGCCGATGTCGGCCTCCAGAGCAAAGGGCACGTCGCCCAGAGCCCTGCGGATGGCCTGTTCATAGGACAGCATCATGCCGCCGGGGAACATGACCCGGCTGAACAGGAAGGCCTTGGCGGTGCGGAACCACCCCTGCTGCTTCATGCTCCACAGGGAGTAAAAGACCTGTTCGGCGGTCATGGCGAATACGTCAAAGTACCAGATGATGCCGTCCTGCTCGTAGCGCTTCACGAAGCCGGGGACGTCGATAAAATCGGTGCCCCGAAGGATGTCGATGACATCCAGGCAGCCGCCCAGCAGACGGCCGGAGGTTTCGATGGGGCCGCAGGGGGTCTGCCAGCAAACCGGGCGGGTCATATTATAGCCGCCGCCGGGCATGGAGGGCGCGCCCACCTGCTGCCAGCGGTCAAAGCTGTGCTGCACCGGGATGTTGCCGGCCAGCAGATCCAGGCTGTTTTTGAGCGCGGGATGCAGCGGCTCCATGTCGTAGCCGCAGGCATTGAGGCCGTAGATAGTGGCCACGTCCCACTTGGTGGTCAGGGGAAACAGCAGGCCGGTGGGGTCGGAATAGCCCTGCACCCACTTGGGGTGGGCGGCCAGGGCGGCAAAATCGGTATCGGGCAGCATTTCCACCAGAAAATCGCCGCCGGACACGCACCAGATCATTTTGACACGGGCGTCCTGGGCAAGGCCCTTCAGTTCCCGGGCCCGCTGGGGGCCGGAGGAAGAGGGCATCTCGGGCAGGCGCACGTTGGGGGTTTCGGTGACCTGCCAACCCCGGGCGTGGAAATGCTCCAGAGATTTGAGATAGCCCACCAGATGGCCTTCGTCCAGGCCGGCAGAGGGGGCGGTGACGCCGATGAGGTCATTCTCTTTCAAAAATTCCGGATAGATCATAAGAAGAACTCCTTTTTCAGCTGTTTCGGGTTCTTGTAACGGTGAAATTTATCGGGGTACTGCTTGCCCACGGCCTCGAAGTCGGCCAGCTTTTGGGGGCTGCGGCCCTTCCACAGTGTCCATTTGAAAAAGGCCCAATCCACCTTTTCATTACAGCCGGGAGCCATGTCGGGTCGGGTTTTGCCGCGGTAGGTGAACAGCCGCTTATACACCCGGAGCAGGCACACCCGCCGTGGGAAATCCAGATAGATGATATGGTCAGCCTCTTCAAACCGCCGCTCGGCACAGATCTTGAAGTAATTGCCGTCCATGACCCAGCCGTCGGGATTGGCATCCAGAAACTCCGTCACCTTTTCCCGTTTATAGGGGCGGTCGGTCTCCACCCAGCCGGGCAGAAAGTGGATGGTATCAAAATGCAGCACGGGCAGGCCGTACTTCTCCCCCAGCTGCCGGGCAAGGGTGGATTTTCCGCTGCCGCAGTGGCCCAGAATGGCAATCTTCATAGAGGGCTCCTTTCGCATATTGCAGACTGCGGCTGCCGGAAGTCCGGCAGCCGCATGAAAAAACGGATCGGTTATCAGTTCTTGCTGTACTTGGCGCCGTGGGGGATATCGATGATCTCCACGCCCTGGGCCTTCAGCTCGTCACGGATGCGGTCGGCCTCGGCAAAGTTCTTGGCCTTCTTGGCATCGTTACGGGCACGGATGAGGGCCTCGACGGCTTCGTCGGGCTCGCAGCCTTCGGCAACCACGGTGAACTCACCGGCCTTGACCTGGGCCTTCTTCAGCTCTTCCCGCTTTTCGGCGGCGGCCTTCAGCAGATCCAGGCTGAGGACGTAGTCAAACTCGTCCAGCAGGGCCAGTTTGGTGTGGTCGGTGGTCTTGTACTTGAGCACGTCGTACAGGGCGGTCATGGCCAGAGAGGTGTTCAGGTCGTTGTCCAGAGCCTCCTTGAACTTGCCCCGCAGCACGGCGGCAGCTTCCTCGTCGATGGGCTCGTCGCTCTCCTTGAGGGCGGCGATCTTGGCGATCAGCTTGTTGTAAGCCACGACGGCGTTGTCCAGGCCCTCGAAGGTGAAGACCAGGTTGCGGCGGTAGTGGCTCTGCAGGCAGAACATACGGTAGACGATGGGGTTGTAGCCCTTGCGCTCCAGCAGATCCACGGTGAGGAACTCGCCCTTGGACTTGGACATCTTGCCGGAAGCGTCGTTCAGGTGCAGCACGTGGAACCAGAAGTTGCACCACTTGTGGCCCAGGAAGGCTTCACTCTGGGCGATCTCATTGGTGTGGTGGGGGAAGGCGTTGTCAATACCGCCGCAGTGGATGTCCATGTACTCGCCCAGATGCTTGATGGAGATGGCGGAGCACTCGATGTGCCAGCCGGGGTAGCCAACGCCCCAGGGAGAATCCCACTTCAGGGCCTGATCCTCGAACTTGGACTTGGTGAACCACAGGACGAAGTCGTTCTTGTTGCGCTTGTTGGTGTCCTCCTCCACGCCCTCACGGACGCCAACCATCAGGTCCTCTTCCTCGTGCTTGTTGAACACGTGGTAGTCCTGCAGCTTGGAGGTGTCAAAATAGACATTGCCGCCGGCCACATAGGCGTAGCCCTTCTCGATGAGGCCTTCCACCATCTTGATGAACTCGGGGATGCAGTTGGTGGCGGGCTCCACCACGTCGGGGCGCTTGATGTTCAGCTTCTTGCAGTCGGCAAAGAAGGCGTCGGTGTAGAACTGGGCGATGTCCATGACGCTCTTGTTTTCACGCTTGGCGCCCTTGAGCATCTTGTCCTCGCCCTCGTCGGCGTCGGAGGACAGATGGCCCACGTCGGTGATGTTCATGACGCGCTTGACGTCATAGCCGCTGTAGCGCAGATGCTTTTCCAGCACGTCCTCCATGATGTAGGAGCGCAGGTTGCCGATGTGGGCAAAGTGGTACACGGTGGGGCCGCAGGTATACAGGGCCACCTTACCGGGTTCGTTGGTGTAGAATTCTTCTCGCTTGTGAGTCAAAGAGTTGTAGAGCTGCATAATCAGGCTCCTTTCTGGGTAAAGCCGTCCTTGATGACGGCGAAATTATCGGTAATATACGTCACGCCGGAAATGGCGGTGATGCCAACGGTGATCCAGATCATAATGTTCTGGAGGGAAACGGGGCCCAGCATAATGGGGCCGATGGGGCACAGCAGGAAGATCAGGGTGATCATGGTGATCACAGTCTTTGTCTTGCCCCACATATTGGCGGCGATGACCAGGCCTTCGGAGGCCGCCACCATCCGCAGCGCGGACACGATAAACTCACGGCCCAGAATAATAGCCACCATCCAGCCGGCGATGGTGCCGTCCTCCACGAAAATCAGCAGAGCGGCCATCACCAGCAGCTTGTCGGCCACGGGGTCCATGAATTTTCCGAAATTGGTGACCTGGTTGTTCTTGCGGGCCAGGTTGCCGTCCACGTAGTCGGTGAGACAAGCCACCACATACACCACCAGCGCGGCGAAATCACAGGGCGCGGTGCCCTGATAGGCCAACACCATGAACACCGGGATGAGAATCACCCGGAGACAGGTCAAAAGATTGGGTAGGGTCATTTCAGTCCTCCTGATCCAAAACGGTTCCGTAAAGGTCACAGCCTTCGGCATAGGTGATCTTCACGGTGACAAAATCGCCCTCCCGGGCGGTGGAACTTTCGAAATACACCAGACCGTCGATGTCGATGGAGTCCATGTAGCTTCGGCCGAAGCACTGGTCTTCCTCTTCTCTGCCGCAGCACAGCACCTTCAGCACACGGCCGATCTGGCGGGCGGAAGCCTCGTCCATGACCTCGTCCTGCAGGGCGTACAGCTCGGCGCGGCGGCGCTCCTTGATCTCCTCGTCCACCTGGTCGGGCATGAGGGCCGCTTTGGAGCTCTCCTCTTGAGAATAACAGAAAATGCCCACGCGTTCAAGTCTGTATTCTGCCAAAAAGTCATAAAGTTCCTGATATTCTTCCTCGGTCTCGCCGGGGAAGCCAACGATGAGGCTGGTGCGGATGACGGCGTCGGGCATCAGCTCCCGCAGTTTGCGGATGCGGTCCCGGATGAGGGCGCCGTCGCCCCGGCGGTTCATATCCCGCAGCACCCGGTCGTTGATGTGCTGAATGGGAATGTCGAAGTAATGGAGGATCTTGTCACTGGCGGCGATGACCTCCAGCAGCTCGTCGGGCATCTCGTCGGGATAGAGATAGTGCAGACGGATCCATTCGATGCCCTCCACCTTTTCCAGACGGCGAAGCAGCTCGGCCAGCGAGCATTTTCCGTACAGGTCCAGGCCGTAACGGGTGATATCCTGGGCCACCACCAGCACCTCCTTGGTGCCGCAGGCGGCAAGGCTTTCGGCCTCGGCGATGACATCCTCCATGGGCACCGAGCGGAAAGCGCCGCGGATATCGGGGATGACGCAGTAGGCGCACTTGTTGTCGCAGCCTTCGGCGATGCGCAGGTAGGCAGCGTACTCGGGGGTCAGCAACACACGGTCGCCGGTGAGGCAGTTGGCCTCACGGGGCTTGAACCAAGCCTTCCTGGGGCCGCCGTTGAGGGCCTCCAGCACGGCGTCCACGATATCGTCGCCGCTGCCAACGCCCATGGCGCAGTCCACCTCGGGCAGTTCGTTGAGGAAATCCTCCTGATAGCGCTGGGTAAGACAGCCGGTGACCACAAGGGCACGGAGATCACCCTGCTGCTTCAGCTCGGCCAGCTCCAGAATGGCCTCGATGGCCTCGGTCTTGGCGCTTTCGATAAAGCCGCAGGTGTTGACGACGGCAACGTCGGCGCCTACGGGGCTTTCCACCAGTTCCATGCCGGCGTTGACCAGATGGCCCAGCATCAATTCGGCGTTGCAGAGGTTTTTGGCGCAGCCCAGGGGCAGCAGATAAACTTTCACAGATTCGTTCACGGTGTCTCCTCCAGTTCCAGAGAGTCGATATAGTCGCGCAGGGCGCTTTGGATGTCCCCCCAGGAAAATCCCCGGCGGAACAGGCCGTCGGCCACCCGTTTGAGCGCTTTGCGGTCGGGGGTCTGCCCCCGCAGTTTGGAATCGATATAGGCCTGCAGCTTTTCGGGATACAGGACGTAATCCTCCATGGCGGTGTCGATGTCCGGCCCGTCCAGCTGCTTTTCTTTCAAATATTGGCGGATGCGTCCGGGCCCGTAGCCGCGGCGGCACAGGTCACGCACCAGCAGTTTGCCGTATTCCCCGTCGTTGAGAAACCCCAGCTGCTGCAGCCGTGCAACGGCATAAGCCGCGTCCTGCTCCTCCGCCCCTTTTTCAAGCAGGCGTTGGTACAGAGCGCGGCTGCTGCGATGCCGGTATTCCAGCACGTTGGCTGCCATCCGCAGGGTCTTTTCCCGGGATTCGGTCTCCATAAATTAGTCGTCGTCTTCGAAATCGTCAGCGAAGATCTCCACGCTGCCCTTGGCGGCACGGACGGCCTTCGCGGTGGGGGCAGGTGCCCGCATATCGGCGGGATCCTCGGTCTTTTCCGGCTCCTTGCCGGTGAGTTTGGCCACGATCTGCTCCTGCACCTCTTCGGCCACCTCGGGGTGATCCTTGAAGTACTGCTTGGCGGCGTCACGGCCCTGGCCCAGGCGCTCCTCGCCCATATAGAACCAGGCGCCCGACTTCTGCAGGAAGCCGAACTTCAGGCCCATATCCACCAGCTCGCCGATCTTGGAAATGCCCTCGCCGTACATGATGTCGAACTCGGCCTCCTTGAAGGGGGGCGCGATCTTGTTCTTGACCACCTTGGCGCGGGTGCGGCTGCCGATGAGGGTGGTGCCGTTTTTCAGATGCTCCACACGGCGGATCTCGATACGCACGGAGGAATAGAACTTCAGGGCGCGGCCGCCGGTGGTGGTTTCGGGGTTGCCGTACATGACACCGATCTTTTCACGGAGCTGGTTGATGAAGATGACCACGCAGTTGCTCTTGGAGATGGCGCCGGCCAGCTTACGCAGGGCCTGGCTCATGAGGCGGGCCTGCAGACCCACAAAGCTGTCGCCCATCTCGCCTTCGATCTCGGCCTTGGGCACCAGCGCGGCGACAGAGTCCACCACCAGCACGTCGATGGCACCCGAACGAACCAGAGCCTCGGCGATCTCCAGAGCCTGCTCACCGGTGTCGGGCTGGGACACCAGCAGACTGTCGGTATCCACGCCCAGCGCCTTTGCGTAGACGGGATCCAGCGCGTGCTCGGCGTCGATGAAAGCAGCCTCGCCGCCCTTTTTCTGGGCGGAGGCGATGACGTGCAGGGCGATGGTGGTTTTACCGGAAGATTCCGGGCCGTAGATCTCAACGATTCGGCCGCGGGGAACACCGCCGATACCCAGCGCCACGTCCAGCGCCACCGAGCCGGTGGAAATGGCCTCCACCTGCATGGCTACGTTTTCGCCAAGGCGCATGACCGTGCCCTTGCCAAACTGTTTATCCAACTGCTGCAGCGCAGTTTCCAAGGCTTTCTGTTTATCGACTCCCATACGGCACCTCTTTATCTAAAAGATTCTTGATACCTTTATTATAGCGCACTTTTCGCAAAAATGCAACATTTGTTCGATTTTTTACAAAGATTTTTCCAGCAAAAACAGATACTCCTTCACGTGCAGCTGCCGGCCGGAAAGATTGCGGCTGGCACGGTAGGCGTTGTAGGAAATGTCCTGCCGGGTGACCCGGCCCAGACGTCCCAGCATGGCCTCCATCTGCTCCAGAGTGATGAACCCTTCGGAATTGTAGGAGATCAGCACGAACCGGGCGTTGATGGCCTCCACCAAAGCGGAAAAGGCGGCCAGCGCCAGGGTCGGCCGATTGTACGCCGACCGGTTCCACCCCTGCGGGATGCCGGACACACGGCTCAACGCGCCGGGCAGGCGGTTCTCGTTGATGATATTGAGTATGAAATAATTGGATCCGTAGGGATGCTGGTTATAGGGGGGGTCCAGATAGACAAGATCCAGCGGCGGCAGCTCCCCTGCCAGCTGCCCGGCATCCTTTTGGAATACGTGGCTCTCGCAGGAAAAATCCGACAGCACCGGGCGATGGAGTTCGATGCTGCCCAAAATGCGGGTCAGGGCGTTTTCTCCGTTGCCGCCGAACTTGCCCAGACCGGTGGCGCTGTCCTTGTAAAACCCCTTGAACACGCCGCCGGTATTGGCGTGGACCGAGGCCTCCGCCAGCAGAGGGGCGAGAAAATAAGGCTTCAGCGGTTCCTCCAACCCGTCGATAAAGGCCCGAAGGGTATCAATGGTCAGGGCGTTTTCCCGGGTGTAGAATACCCGCTCGCCGGGTTGGATGTTGCCATCGTCGGCGGGAGCGTACTGCCGGGAAACGATGCCTTCCACCGGGATGCGCAACGCTTTTTGCGCCTGCTCAAAAGCGGCCGCAAAGGACTCCTCCGGGAAATCCTCCCGGTTGGTGAGGTAGCAGCGGTTGAGCACGGCGCTGTACCCCTCCAGATCGTTGACGTAAAGAACGTGGGCATGGCGCTTGAGCAGACGTGCCACCACACCCGACCCGGAAAACAGGTCGGCGCAGCGCAGTTTTCTGCCCCCCAGCCCGTCACGCGCGTCACAGACCGCCCGGTCAATGTGGGACAAAAGGGCCCGCTTGTTGCCCAGATAGGTGATCAGCTGCCGGGAAAGATAATCGGGGTTGTCGGCAGGCAGGTACCGCTGGGTCATGCCTGCGGCTCCCAGGTGCCCCAAACCACACGCTCGATGCCTGCCAGATCGCAGCGGAACTGCACATTGGCGTAGCCGGCGTCGGTCATGATGGCCATAACGTCCTCGAACTGGCCCAGACCCACTTCAAAGGCCAGGACGCCGCTTTTGTTGAGGGCGGGGGCAAAGTTGCGGCACACCGCCCGGTAAAAGTCCAGACCGTCCTCGCCGCCGTCCAGCGCCATGTGGGGCTCCCGCTGCACTTCCACGTCCAGCGTCATGATGTCCGCGGTGGGGATGTAAGGGGGATTGCACAGGATCATGTGGAACTTGCCCAGCAGGGGGCTGGCCTCGGCCAGGGCGTCCACCTGATAGGTCAGGGTGCGGTGGGAGAGACCGTTGTGGACCACGTTGCGGCGGGCCACCTCCAGAGCAGGCTCGGACAGGTCGGCCAGCACACCGGTGATGCCGTCGCTGACGTTTTTCAGCGTGGCAAGGCCTACGCAGCCGGTGCCGCAGCACAGATCCAGAATGCGGCCCTTGCTGCGATCCTTCAGCAGTTCAACGGCCACTTCCACCAGGGTCTCGGTGTCGGGACGGGGGATCAGGGTGTCGGTGGTGACCTCCATGGGCAGGCCGTAGAACTCCCACCGGCCGGTGATGTGCTGCAGGGGCACGCCGGAATAGCGCAGCGCCTTCAGCTCTTCGATCTTCTGCACGTCCTTGTCAAAAATGTACTGGTTGCGCTTTGCCACGAACTCGTCGTCGCTGAGATCCAGGGCAAAGGCCACCAGATCGCGGGCTTCGATCTGATAGCCGGCGATGCCTTTTTTGCGGAACTCGGTCCGCAGGTCCAGATAAATATCGTTAATGGTACGAATCATTACCAATTGTCCTCCCCTTCGTTTTCCGGAATGACCCGGTTCATGGCTTCGATGGCCACTTCCATCATATCGTCGGTGGGCTCGGCGGTGGTCAGCCGCTGGAGCGCCAGACCGGGCTTGCGCAGCAGGTTGGTGAGGGCGTTGTCATGCCGTCCGGCGAACCGGTTGATCTCGTAGCTGACGCCTGCCACCACCGGCAGCATGGCCAGACGGGTGATCATACGCACCCACACGTTGCTCCAGCTGAACAGGGAGAAAAACAGGATACTGATGATCATCACCATGAACAGAAAGCTGGTGCCGCAGCGGGGATGCAGACGGGAACAGGCACGGACGTTTTCCACCGTCAGTTCCTTGCCGGCCTCGTAGCAGGCGATGGTCTTGTGCTCGGCGCCGTGGAACATATAGGTGCGGCGCACGTCGTTCTGCCGGGAGGTGAAATAGATAAAGGCCAGGAAGATGCAGATGCGGAACACGCCCTCGATGAGGTTGCGCACCACGTGGGGCAGGCCGTCGCCCAAAAAGCCCGCCAGGAAGGTGGGCAGCAGGATGAACAGCACGATGGGGATGCAGATGCCGAACACCAGCGCCACGGCCATCATGATCTTTTCCAGTTTCTTTTCGTCAAAATGCTTTTCCAGCCACAGGTCGAACCTGGACTTGTTCTCCTCCTGACCCTCGTCGAAAAAGTCGGCGGAGTACATCAGGGCGCTCATACCGAACTTCATGGAGTCCCAGAAACTGACCACGCCCCGGACGACGGGCAGGCGGGCCCAGGCGCCGTGGCTCATGGTGCCGGTGGGTTCTTCTTTTACCACCATTTCCTGGCCGGGTTTGCGGCAGACGATGGCGGTCTTTTGGGGGCCGCGCATGAGAATGCCCTCGATGAGCGCCTGACCGGCGATGCTGGTTTTTTTGCAAGATTTCTGCTCAGACATAATGATTCTCCTATACTATTCCGCGGAATGATCCTGATACAGGGGCAGGGTGATGCGAACGCTGGTGCCTTCGCCGTAGACGCTGTCGATGTCCAGCGTGCCGCCGTGCATACCGACGATGTCGTTGCACACCGAAAGGCCGATGCCGGCGCCGCGCCCCTTGGCGCTGCCCTTATAGAACTTCTGCTTGACGAAGGGCAGTTCCTCGGCCCGGATGCCCTGGCCGAAGTCCCGGATGGTCACCACGGCGCTGCCGCCCTCCACACGGGCGGCGACCTGCACCCGGTCGCCGTCCTTGCCGTATTTTCCGGCGTTGTCGATGATATTCAAAAAGACCTGTTTGAGCCGATTGCGGTCGGCAAAGACCATGATGGGCTCGTCGGGTTCTTCGTATTCGATGCGCATGCCTTCCTGCTGGAGCATATCGGTGTAGGTGAACACCGCGTCGTACAGATCGCCCCGCAGGTCAAAGGGTTCGGTCTGCAGCCGCATACCGCCGCCCTCGATGCGGGAAAAATCCAGCAGTTCCTCCACCATCTGGGACAGCCGTCGGGTCTCCTTTTTGATGATGGTGAGGCCCTGGGTGGCCAGCTGCGGATCGTCCAGACAGCCTTCGATGGTGTCGGCCCAGCCGGAAATGGCGGTCAGGGGTGTGCGCAGTTCATGGGACACCGAGGAGATGAAGTCGTTCTGGGTCTTTTCCACCCGGGAAAGCTCGGCGGACATCTCGTTGAGGGTGCTGCACAGCTCACCGATCTCGTCGTTATAGTCGGCGTTGAGGCGAATGCCGTACTGGCCGCCGGTGATCTTTTTGGCGAAGTCGTTGATGTGGAGCACCGGGCCCACGATGGACTTGAGGAAGAAGCTGTTGGAGAAGATGATCAGCGCGATCAGCAGGATCACCGCCGCCACCGCCCACAGATAGATGGTCCGCAGCTGCTGGTCCAGCAATTGCAGAGAGGACACGCACCGCACACCGCCGATGAGCCGGCCGCTGCGGTAATAGACTGGCGCGGTAGCCGCCATGACCTTCTCCTCGGTGAGTCGGTCGTAGCCGGTGTAGGTCTCCACCTGTCCGTTGGCAAAGGCCCGGGCGATCTCATCGGTCTCGGGGGTGAAGCCGGCGGTCAGGCCGGAGGAGGAGAACATGACCTTGCCCGATTCGTCCAGGATCTGCAGTTCCAGCCGGTCGGCCAGGCTGAAGTTTTGGGTCATGTTTCGTCCGTATTCGTAAAAGTCGCTGTAGCTGGCGCTGAAATAGCGGTTGAAGTATTTGGAGGTGGTATCCACCTGGTTTTCCAGACGGTTCTGCACCGAGGCGTAAAAATAATAAGTGCAGAACACGGCCACCAGCGCCGCCGCCAGCAGCAGCATCAGAATGACCACGCTCATATTGTTGATGAACCATCGGCGGCGGATGCCGCTGTTCAGGCCGATACGGCCCAACAGGGTCTGCTTGCTCTTTTTCTCGCTTTGGGCCATATCGTTTCACCTCTCTTTCGCCGACGGAGCGCGATCAACCTTCCCACTTGTAGCCGTAACCCCACACGGTGGTGATGTGCTTGGGCTGGGCGGCGTCCTCTTCGATCTTCAGGCGCAGGCGGCGGATATTCACGTCCACCACCTTCAGATCGCCCTGATAGTTTTTGCCCCACACCAGGGACAGGATGTTGTCACGGGACAGGGCCTTTCCGGGATTCTCCAAAAAGGTCTTCATGATCAGGTATTCCACCTGGGTCAGCTCCACCTTTTTGCCCCGGTGGCGAAGCTCACGGGAGCGCAGATCCAGCTCGTATTCGCCGCTGACCAGAGAGTCGCTCTGGAAGCCGGTGCCGCACACACGGCGGTACAGCGCATCCACACGGGCCACCAGTTCGGCCACCGAGAAGGGTTTGGTCACGTAGTCGTCGGCACCGGTCATCAGGCCGGTGACACGGTCGCTCTCCTGACCCATGGCGGTGAGCATGATGACGCCCATCTTGCTGCCCATACCGCGGATGCGGCGGCAGACGTCAAAGCCGGTGATGTCGGGCAGCATGACGTCCAGCACGGCGATGGACACGTCGTTGTTGTCCCGGAGATAGTTGGCAGCCTCCTCGCCAAGGCCGAACTCCACCGTTTCGTAGCCGGCCCGCTTCAGGTTGATGACTACAAAAGCGCGAATGCTATCTTCGTCTTCCAAAACCAGAACTTTTTTATTCATATCAGTATTCCTCCGAATTCCAGCTGACTTCAATGGTGTGGAACAGGGTCCGCAGCTGCGCCATATCCAGCGCCAGCGGCGCTCCCTCGTGGGGTTCGCAGCGGTACAGGCCGTTGGGGGTGCTGGCCAGGGATTGCAGCTTGCGGTACAGAGCGGCATCGCTTTCCCGGCTGTCGCCGGTGAATACATACACGGTCAGCACCGACTGCCGCTGTCCGTCCGTCCCCGGCTGCCAGAACAGGGTCTGGGACAGGGCCACCGTACTGACGGTGTCCATCCGCACCTGCTCGCCCCAGCCTTCCGGCCAGAGCATATACCAGTTTTCGCCGCCGCGGTGGACGGTGGAACTCACCAGCGTCTCGCCGCCCAGATCGTCATAATTCACCCAATCCAGCCGGCTGCGCTGCTCCACCTCGTTGGGTTCATAGGAAAAGGTGTGGGCCACCGGCACGTCCACCCGGCCGTCGCCGTTCACGTCGGCACAGGACACCGAGGCAGGCCGCCAGGTCTTGGCACCCGAGCCGCTGGCCTGGTCAATGGTGCGGTTGGCTGCCATGCGGCCGTCGTACCAGATCAGGTCGGTGACATAGCCGCCGGTGGTGGCCAGGCTGTCGATATACAGACCCACCTGGTTGCTGTCCACCTTGCCGAACCGCATACCGGCCACCGAACGCACTTCCAGGCACATGGGCACATCGTAGAGCACACGGTACTGGCCGTCCCGGAACTGGCACACCCGGGCGCTGTACATACCGGTGACGCTGTCACGGACGGCAAAGGCCATCTCCTGGGCGCCGTCGCCGTCAATGTCCTCGATGGTGACATCGGCGTACTGGATATCCATCAGAACGGTCATGCCGTCCCGGGTGAAATCATAGACCGTCATGCCGTAGGTGCCGCCTTCGTCAAAGCCCCAGCACATGGCCAGACCCAGCCGTCCGTCCCCCAGCGTGGGGTAATAGATGGCCCGCAGCGAGGTGCCGTACCCCTCGGCCATGCCGATACGGGTGTACCGCTCCCCTTCCTTGCGGAAGGCGTAGACCTGATAGGCGCCGGTCTCGGTGCGGAAAAAGGCCAGGGCCTCTTCATCGCCCGTGCCGTCCACGTCCACCAGCTGCACGGCCTGTCGGTTGGTGCCCGAATCGGCCACGGCGTAAACGGCGCCGTCCTGCAGGATGGTGTTGAGCTGCTGCTGCAGCTGTACGTACTCGGTGGGCACTTTGGGCAGCAAAAGAAGGCCGTCGCCAAACTTCAGGCTACAGCCTCCCAACAACAGGAGCGCAAGGCTCAACAACAGCGCGCACAGGCACTTTTTCACATACGTATACATGGTATCAGTGTATCACATTCACGTTTGTTTTCCTATAGGTTTCACAAAAAATTTGCGTTTTTCCGCAAGAAAAAACCCCGGACATTCGTCCGGGGTTTGGATGTATCAAAACTTACAGATACTTCTTGATGCAGTCGCAGGCGTCTTCGTCAGCCAGGGACAGGGTCAGGGTGAACTTGATGCCGGTCTGCTCAGACAGCTTTTCCAGCTTGGCCAGGAAAGCGGGAGCCTTGGCGTTGTCATCGTCGCCGGTGACCTTGTACAGGCCGTCCACGAAGATGTGGGTAATATCGTAGTTGCTGCAGTACAGACCGCAAACGAAAGCGTACAGATGATCGTAGCTCAGCTCCATGCCGTACTCAGAAATATCAACCAGTTTCACATCGTGCTTGATGCTCAGACGCAGGGTCTGGCCGTTCTCAATGCAAACAACGCTGCCGGACTCTTCGGTGACGGCGGTGTTGACCATGTCGATGACCTGCTTGGTTTTGCCGGAACCGGCCTTACCCAGAATTACTTTAACCATATTACAATTCCTCCTATAAGGTGATGGGAAGTTTAGTTTGCAATATCATACCATATTTTTTCGAATGTCTCAACCATTTTTTCGAAAAAAGTATGGATTTTTTCTATCGCGCGCATAGCCATGCAAAAATCATGGCAAACACATCCCAAAGCCCCAGCCGCCGCACCGTCCCGGCGGCCAGGATCGGCACCCGGCAGACCTCCGTCCCGTCCAGCCGCACCACCAAGTCCCCCACCTGCTGCCCCTTTTCCACCGGGGCGGTGATGCGCTGGGGCAGCTCCAGCGACTTTTCCAGGCGGGACAGATCCGCCCGTGGCAGCACCCGGGGCAGGCTTTCGCCCAGTTCCAGCGCCACGGAGTCCGCCTTGCCCATATCCACCGGCAGGGGCATGAGGGGCCGGTCGGCCCCAAGGGTGACGGCGGCGTAATTGGCAAAGCCCCAGTTGAGCAGGGCGGCGGTGTCGGCATTGCGGGAGGCCGATGTCTCACCGCCCATGACCACGGCGATGAGCTGCAGCTCCTCCCGCTCCGCCGTGGCCGACAGACAGTACCCCGCCGTGGAGGTGTAACCGGTCTTGAGACCGGTGATGCCGGCGTAGCTTTTCAGCAGCTTGTTGGTGTTGTTGAGCACCGAAGCCCCCTCCCGGACGCTGTCCTGCCAAAGGGTGGTGTAGTCCCGGATCCAGGGGTGCTGCCCCATCAGCGCCGCCGACATGAGGCCGATGTCGTAGGCGGTGGTCACGTGGCCCGAAGCGGTCAGGCCGCAGGCGTTGACAAAATGGGTGTTCTCCATCCCCAGCCGCGCGGCGCGGTCATTCATCATGGCGACGAAGGCCTCCTCCGACCCGGCCAGATGCTCCCCCAGCGCCACGGCGCAGTCGTTGGCAGACACCACCGCCACGCACTTGAGCATCTCCCCCACCGTCAGCACCTCGCCCTCTTCCAGCCAGATCTGGCTGCCGCCCATGGAGGCGGCGTGGGCGGTGGCGGTGACAGGATCCTCCAGAGAAACGCGGCCGCTGTCGATGGCCTCGCACACCAGCAGCATGGTCATCACCTTGGTGACGCTGGCCGGTTCCCGTGGCGTGTGGGAGTCCTTTTCCAGCAGCACCTGCCCGTCCAGGGTCATCAGCACCGCCGACGGTGCCTGCAGGGGTACCTTCCCCTCCTGGGCAAAGCAGGGCACCGCCAACGTACAAAACACCAGCACGGCCGCTATCCATTTTCTCATAATCGCACCCTCCAGACAGCTTTTTACCCGATTCTTATGCGAATGCGCCGCCAATTATTGCAATTCCATCGGATTTCCGTTAAAATATAGTGTGGTGATTTATATGAAAATAGCGTTTTATACCCTTGGCTGCAAAGCCAATCAGTTTGAGACCCAGGCGCTGGAGCGTCTTTTTACCGAGCACGGTCACGAGATCGTGCCCTTTGACAAGTTTGCCGACGTGTACGTAGTGAACACCTGCACCGTCACCGCCATGTCCGACCGCAAATCCCGCAACGCCGCCCGCCGCTGCAAAAAGATCAACCCCGGCGCCCGGCTGGTGCTGTGCGGCTGCTACGCCCAGGTGCAGGCCGAGGAGGCCAAGGCCGCCTGCGGCGCCGACGCCGTCATCGGCACCCCCGACAAGAGCCGCATCGTGGCCATCGTGGAAGAGCTGGCACCCGACGGCGTGCGGGATCTCTGGCACGACGTGCCGCCTCTGTTCGATATGCTGCCCGCCGGCGGTCTTTCCGGCCGCACCCGGGCCCTGCTGAAGATCCAGGACGGCTGCAAGAACTTCTGTACCTACTGCCTGATCCCCTTTGCCCGGGGCCCCGAGCGCAGTATGCCCTTCGATCTGGCGGTGGAAGAGGCCCGCAAGCTGGCCTTTGAAGGCTTCCGTGAGATCGTCCTCACCGGCATCGAGATCTCGGCCTACGGCCGCGATCTGCCCGGTCGACCCGATCTGATCACCCTCATCGAGGCGCTGTGCAAGGCCGCTCCCTCCTGCCGCATCCGGCTGGGCAGTCTGGAGCCCCGCACCGTCACCGAGGACTTCGCCCGCCGCTGCGCCGCCCTGCCCAATCTGTGTCCCCATTTCCACCTGTCCCTGCAGAGCGGCTGCGACAAGACCCTGCAGGCCATGAACCGCCATTACACGGCGGCGGAATACAAACGGGCCTGCGACCTGCTGCGGCAGTATATGCCCCTGTGCGGTCTGACCACCGACCTGATCGTAGGCTTCCCCGGCGAGACCCGGGAGGATTTTGAAGAGAGCCTGCGGTTCGTGGAAAGCTGCGGCCTGGGCAAGGTCCACGTGTTCCCCTATTCCCGCAGAGCGGGCACCCGTGCCGCCACCATGCCGGGACAGCTGTCCCAGGCGGAAAAGGCCGCCCGCTCCCAGGAGGCCATCGAGGTATGCACCGCCCTGGAGCGCCGGGACCTGGAGGCCCGCGTGGGTCAGGTCTATCCCGTCCTGTTTGAGCAGGAGGAGGACGGCTGGTTCACCGGACACATTCCCGAATACTGCACGGTGAAGGCCAAGGGCGAGAACCTGCACAATGAAGTTCTGCCGGTGGAGATCACCGGCTTCGAAGGCGAAATTCTGCTGGGCGAGGTGATGTTATGAGCAAGGTAGAGACCGTCCGCCAGGGCGTGGAGGAGATCCTCGCCCTGCCCCTTATCCGCCTGACGGTGAGCAACTCCCGTGGCGGAGAATACAAAAAAATCACCGGCCGGCCCATGGAAGTAAAGGGCAAGCCGGTGCTGCAGCTGGAAAAGTTCACCGAGACCCAGGCCTTCCACGAGAACGTCTCCATGGAGGAGGCGCTTGACCGGCTGGAGGAGCTGATGGCTCATTACGGCCAGCTGGATGCCACCTGCCAGGGCGCCGTCTTTTGCCTGAAGGTGTCCAAAAAGGGCAAGGTGTTCTTCCAGAAGCAGGCCGCAAAGACCCTGGCCCCCGTGCCCGCCGCCCACAACCGGCAGAAGCAGTACATCCTCACCGAGGGCATGGTGGTGCCGCCGCTGGTGGATCTGGGCGTGCTCACCGCCGACGGCCGCATCGTCAAGGCCAAGTACGACAAGTTCAAGCAGATCAACCGCTTTCTGGAGTTTCTGGACGATCTGCTGGCAAAGGACAACCGGGACACGGTGCGCATCATCGACTTCGGCTGCGGCAAGTCCTATCTGACCTTTATCGTTTATTATTACATTACCGAGATCCTCAAAAAGAAGGCCGACATCGCCGGCCTTGACCTGAAAAAGGACGTCATCGACCACTGCAACCAGGTGGCCGCCAAGTACGGCTACACCGGCCTGCGGTTCTTCTGCGGCGACATCAAGGATTATGTTGCCGAGCAGGCGCCCGACATGGTCATCACCCTGCACGCCTGTGACACCGCCACCGACTACGCCCTGTTCCACGCCATGGAGTGGGGCGCCCGGTACATCCTGTCGGTGCCCTGCTGCCAGCACGAGCTGAACTTCGCCGTCAAGCCCGCCGCCCTGCCGCCGGTGACCTCCTACGGCATCCTCAAGGAGCGCTTCTGCGCCCTGGCCACCGACGCCGTCCGCGCCAAGCTGCTGGAAAGCCGTGGCTACGACGTGCAGGTGCTGGAGTTCATCGACTTGAGCCACTCCCCCAAAAATCTGCTGATCCGCGCCAAAAAGGGCAGCGTCAGCGAGAAAAAGCGCGTGGCCGCCCGTCGAGATGCCAAGACCCTTTTGGGCCAGGTCGGCGGCAGCAACACTCTGCTGAAGCTCATGGGTGACCGCCCCGCCTTCGTCCCCCACGGCCGTATGCGCAAGACCCGTCCCGAGGACATCGACGCCGTCATGGCCCTGTACGATGTGGGCAGGCAGCGGATGCGGAACACCGGCAACACCGAGCAGTGGACGGGCGGCTATCCCCACCGCCACATGATCGAGGAAGACGTGAAACTGGGCCGCAGTTACGTCTATGAGGAGGACGGCGTGCTCCACGCCGTGTTCGCCCTCATCTGGGGCGAGGATCCCACCTATGCCGAGATCGACGGCGCGTGGCTGTCGGACAAGACGCCCTACGGCACCGTCCACCGCATCGCCACCGACGGCGAACTGCCCGGACTGGGCAGTTACTGCCTCAACTGGTGTCTGGATCTGTGCGGCTCCGTCCGCATCGACACCCACGAGGACAACGTCCTCATGCGCCGCGCCCTGGACAAGCTGGATTTCGCCTATTGCGGCACCATTCTGTGTGACGAAGGCACGCCCCGGTGTGCCTATCAGAAAGATCTGTAAGGAGGATCACTTATGTTCACCAAAGTTGCGGAAAATCTGAAGAACCTGGGTTATCAGGTCACCGTTCTGGACACCAAAGAGCAGGCCGCCGATTATCTGTGCGGTCAGATCAAGGACACCACCGTGGGTTTTGGCGGTTCGGTAACCCTCCGGGAGATGGGCCTGTACGAGCGTCTGGCCGAGACCAATACCGTCCACTGGCACTGGCAGCCCCAGGGCGATGTCACCATCCCCCAGACCCGTGTGCTGGCCCGTGACACCGAGGTCTATCTGGCCTCCGCCAACGGTCTGGCCGAGACCGGCGAGATCATCAACATCGACGGCGCCGGCAACCGTGTTGCCGAGACCATCTTCGGTCACAAGAAGGTTTATTTCGTCATCGGCAAAAACAAGCTGGCCGAGGACTACGATAAGGCTCTTTGGCGCGCCCGCAACATCGCCGCCCCCAAGAACGCCTTCCGGTTGAAGACCAAGACCCCCTGCGCCGAGAAGGGCGACCGCTGCTACAACTGCAGCGCCCCCGGCCGTATCTGCCGCGCCCTGTCGGTGCTGTGGTGCGCCCCCGTGGGCAGCCAGTACGAAGTGGTGCTGGTGAAGGAAGATCTCGGTTATTAAAGCAAAAAGAAAAGGCCCGTCAGATGACGGGCCTTTTTTATGTTCGTTTACCACAGCTCCGGCAGGATTCCAATCGTCCTGCGGACGGTATTGATATGAAGAAGGAAAACGCCGCCCACGGGAAATCCCGTGGGCGGCTTGCGGTTTGCTTTTTACTTTGCGAAGTTGGTCATGAAGCGGCACAGGTAAGCGGCCAGCTCGGCACGAGAGGCGCTGGCGGTCATGTCGGTGACATCGACGCCCAGGCCGGCCAGCAGGCCGTTCATATCAGCCCAGTTGACGTTGTTCTCAGCCCAGATGCTGCAGGTGTACTGTGCAACCATGGTCACGGCGATATCCTCGGCCCAGCCCTTGTACTGAGCGTAACGGTTCAGGATAGCCATGATCTGCTCACGGGTGATCTGGTCGGCGGGGCCAAAGTTGCCGTCGCCGTAGCCGTTGACGATACCGTTGGCGGCAGCCCAGTCGATAGCAGCGGTGTACCACATATCGGCAGCCACGTCGCTGAAGGCCACGGTGCTGTCAACAACGGGAGAGCCTTCCAGACGCCACAGAACGGTGACGATCATGGCACGGTCGGTGGTCATCTCGGGAGAGAACTTGTCGTCGGCAGTGCCGTTCATCAGGCCGTTCTCATAGGCGAAGACCACATCGTTGTAGAACCAGTCGCTCTTTTCCACGTCGGAGAAGCGCAGCAGGAACTCGGGGTTAGAGGGAGTGATGGTCATGTCGTGCTTCTTGGAGACGGGCTCGACCTTGGTCTCGCCGCAGCCGGTACAGGTGTAGGTCTTCTCGCCGTCAGCCTCATCGGTGGGCTCCAGAGTGATGACGCCCTTGTCCCACTTGTGGGCAGCGGGGATGACCTTACCGGCCTTCACGACGGTGTCGCAATCCACGCAGCAGGTGTCGCCGGTGTAACCGTCTTCGGTACAGGTGGCTTCCACAGCGCCGCGCAGCTCGGTCTCGCCGTGGACGGCGGGATTCAGCTCGCCATAGGAGGCGCCGCAGACAGAGCAGACGGCCTGCAGCTTGCAGGTGGCCTTGCCGCCCTTATGGTTTTCGGGCTCGATGGGAGTGAGGCACACACAGGTGCCCCAGTGCTGGGTCTCATTGTGCTCCATGTCGGAGCCGTCGGAAACGTGGTTGGCGGGGTTCTTCTCGGTCTCGAATGTCTCGGTCTCACTGGCCAGGCCGCAGACACAGCTCTTGTAGTAGACAGCCTCATCCATGCAGGTGCCGGCGGTCTTCAGGTACTTGGCGGTGGCGACGGTCTTGTCATAGACATGAGGAGCGGTCTCACCGGCGGAGAAGGTGGTAGTGCCAGTTGCACCGCAGATACAGCTCTTGTAGTAGACAGCCTTGGTGGTGCAGGTGGCGGGGGTCTTCAGATAGGCGTCTTCAGCCTTTTCCTGATCGTAGACGTGCTTGGCCAGGTTGCCGCTCTCGAAGGTCTCGGTCTCGCTGGCCAGACCACAGACACAGCTCTTGTAGTAGACAGCCTTGGCGGTGCAGGTGGCGGGGGTCTTCAGATACTTGGAGGTAGCCACGGTCTTGTCATAGACGTGAGGAGCGGTCTCACCGGCGGAGAAGGTAGCGGTGCCGGCCTTGCCGCAGGAGCAGCTCTTGTAATAGACAGCCTGCTTGGTGCAGGTGGCGGGAGTCTTCAGATAGGCGTCTTCAGCCTTTTCCTGATCATAGACGTGAGCCAGGGTCTTGCCGGTTTCGAAGGTCTCGGTGCCGGCCTTGCCGCAGATACAGCTCATGTAGTAGGTGGCCTTGGCAGTGCAGGTGGCTTCGCTGGCCAGATACTGCTCTTCAGCGACGGACTTGTTGTAGACGTGGTCGGCGTTGTCGAACTTCTCACCGCAGCCGCAGACGTAGTAGTGTTCGGCATCGTCATACTTCCATTCGCCGTTGTCCACATCCACGTGCTCGCCGGTGGCGGGATCGGTCTCGCCTTCCTCAATGATCTTTTCGCAGTCGTTGCAGTACAGGTCGCCGGTGTAGCCGTCGTCCTTGCAGGAGGGAGCAACAACATTGATCAGTTCGGTATCATTGTGGGGGCACAGAACGGTCAGGGTAGCGGAAGCAGAAGCGCCTTCCTCCCAGTACTCGGCATCAGCACTCAGCATAATACCGGAGATACCGACGGTGTACTCACCGACTTCGATATCGGCGGGGACGGTGAACACAACCTGGCAGATCTCGGTAACACCCTCCGCATTAGTGCCAAACTCAGCCCACATGCCACCCATGTGTTTAGTGCCAGCATTCCAACTCCACAGGAAATTAGGAGCGGGCATATCTGCAGAAGTGGGGGCGGCAGGGGTCAGTTCGTCATCGCAGTCAACATCAAACTCAGCAGAGTCAATGGCGACAGCCTTATTGGTGGTGACGGTCATCACAACAGTCTGTTCGGCACCGTTTTTGGTGATCTGTGCCTTGTCCAAAGCAGCGGTGAACACAACGCCGTTGGAGTTGGTCTCATTGGCGGCAAAGACAGTGCTGCAGCAGGAAAGTGCCAGAGCAATGCTCAGAATGACCGCCAGAAAACGTTTTTTGTTAGTCATATTTTTTCTCCTTTATAAAGACTCTTACCATGCAGGATCGTAATTGCCGTTACTGGCCAGCAGATAGCGGCGGGCCTCCAGAGCAGAGACCTTGCCGTCGCCGTTCTCATCGGCAATCGCCTGCTGAAGCGCGGTCAACTCATAGTTACCGTTACTTGCCAGCAGGATACGGCGAGCTTCCAGAGCGGAAATCTTACCGTCACCGTTCAGGTCACCCTTGACAGCAACCGTGACTTCAGCGCCGGCGGGCAGCTGGGTCAGATCGTAGTTGTAACTACCATCGTCATTCTTGGTGGCTTCCAGCGCCTCATAGGTCTCGCCGCCGTCGGTGGTGTACAGCACCACGCAGGCCTGATCATTCTCCACGACCAGAGTGCTGCCATCAGCGCTAATTTCGGCAGAAACGGTTCCCGTGGTATCCATGACATCCACGGTCACGTCGGGAACGGGCATTTCCAGATAGCCCAGAGTCACGGGGCCGCCGGTGCCGCCGCCCAGCATGATCTTGGCGTTGACCATCTTGGTGGGATACACGGTAAAGGACACGCCGTCTTCCGTAGCAGCGTCCTGATTGACATACATGATGCTTTCGTCGGTGATGGTATAGGCACCGTCGGTACCCTCGGCCACCATCAGGATCAGATACTGGCCGGAAGTGGCACCGGTATAGGTCACCTCAAACTTTTCGCCGTCACCATCCAGTGTAAACTCGGTGGTTTCTTCGTCAAAACCGGTAAAGGTGGGTTCATCCACGGCAAAAGCAGCCGTACACATCAACGCGCCCAGCAGGGTGACCAGGATGAAATACTTCCAAAACTTTCTCACGTTTTTCCTCCTCCTCCTCAATGATTTCTATCCAGATAGCGGACGATCATGACCGCGATCTGTCCACGGGAAGCCGGCTCCAGGGGGTCCAGGGTCTTGCCCACATTGAGCGAGGATTCTCCGCAATAGACTTGTCTGTAGATGCACCAGTAGACCGCCTGTTTGGCGAAACTGCTGACCGCACCGCTGTCGGGGTAATCGGCATCGTAGAACTGGGTGAACAGCATGGCGTCCATGGGGCTGCCCGCAAGGCGGTACAGCACGGTGGCCAACTGCTCACGGGTGACGGTGCCTTCGGGACTGAACTTGCCTTCACCGGTACCGTTCATCACGCCGTTTTCCTGGGCCCAGGCTACCGGCTTTTTGTACCAGTCCTGGGTCAGATCGGTGAACTCGGCCGCGCCCTTGGGCTCGGGACTGCCGCAGGCTCGCCACAGGATGGTGGCCAGCTGCGAACGGGTCATGTTGTCGTCAGGACTGTACAGACCTCCGTAACCCTGGATCAGCTGCCGATCGGCTGCCTGGGTGATGTAACTTTCCGCCCAGTGGCCATCCACGTCGGTGAACTCCACCGCGAAGGCCGGGAAGGAAAGTACACATGCCGCACACAGCGTCAGCGCAAGAATCTTTCTCCAAGTATTCCGCAATACACATCCCTCATTTCTTCGGAAGGATCGGGGCGTCATCTGCCAAAGGACATACTACGCCCACTATTGAAGGTAGTTTACTCCGTTATCCGGAAAAAAGCAACCCCCAAGCACAAGTTTTGTAGGTTTTCGCGCATAAATAACCAAAAAGACACCGCGGGAGAAGGTCTCCCGCGGCAATACATGTTTTCCTTTAGGCAGAAAGGCCGATGACGATTCCCCGAACGACAAAAAACAACACCAGCAGCAGAAAAATCAGCAGAGCGGCATGGACACCGAAGTGTCTTTCGTGATCCTTGCGGGCCTGGTCCGGGTTTTCCTCACGCAGTTGCCGGTCGGAGGCCATCTCCTCCATTTTCATGGTGACTTTCCAGCCTTGCGACCCTCGGCCCATTATTACTTCTCTCCCTTGACGGCTTCGATGATGCCGGTGGCCATACCTGCCAGGCCCTGCAGCTCGGAGGGAATGATGATCTTGGTGGCCTGGCCGTTGGCAGCAGCCTGGAAGGCTTCCAGTGCCTTGAGCTTAAGGACCGCGTCAGAGGCATCGGCCTCGTTCAGCAGCTTGATGGAGTCGGCCAGGGCGGTCTGCACCTTCATCAGGGCCTCGGCCTGACCTTCGGCCTCCTTGATCTTTTGCTGCTTGACGGCCTCTGCACGGAGGATGGCGGATTCCTTTTCACCCTCGGCGATGAGGATGGCGGACTTCTTTTCGCCCTCGGCCTTGAGGATGGCCTCACGGCGTTCGCGCTCGGCCTTCATCTGGCGCTCCATGGCGTCCTGGATCTCACGGGGCGGGATGATGTTCTTCAGCTCCACGCGGTTGACCTTGATGCCCCAGGGATCGGTGGCCTCGTCCAGAATGGCCCGCATCTTGCTGTTGATGATATCACGGGAGGTCAGGGTCTGGTCCAGTTCCAGTTCACCGATGAGGTTACGCAGGGTGGTGGCGGTGAGGTTTTCGATAGCGGACATGGGCTGCACCACGCCGTAAGTATACAGTTTGGGATCGGACACGAAGAAGTAAACCACGGTGTCGATCTGCATGGTGACGTTATCACGGGTGATGACCGGCTGGGGTTTGAAGTCGGCGATGCGCTCCTTCAGCGTTACCTTGTTGGCCACACGGTCAATGAGGGGCACTTTGAAGTGCAGGCCGGTGCCCCAGGTCTGCTGATAGGCGCCCAGGCGCTCGATGACATAGGCGCTGGCCTGGGGGACGATGATCACGTTGGAGATCACCAGCACCACGAGAATCACCACGATGACAACGACGACAGCAAGGCTTACGAAAGAAGTCAGAAACAACGGTGCGAACATAGATTATCCTCCCTTAACTATAAATTGTTATTCAGCGGGTGTGACGTACACCTTCACGCCCTCGATGGAGCGGATGGTGACGGCGCTGCCGGCAGGGATGGCCTGGTCTCCGACACTGCGGGCGGTCCAGACCTTGCCGTCCACCTTGACGGTGCCGACAGCCTTTTGATTGTCGATATCCTCCAGCACGTAACCCTGCTGACCGAGGATGCGGTCGGCGTTGGTGGGCTGGCGGTTTTCATTGAAGCGCTTCTGGCCCCATCCCCGGGTGAGCCACAGCCACAGAGCCACGCCGGAAACCGCCGCGAACACGGCGATCTGCAGCAGTACCGGGCCGTGGAAGATGGCCACCAGCATGGCGCTCAAAGCGCCTGCCGCGAACCAGATGGAGGTCAGACCAAGGGTCGCGGCCTCGGCGATGCCGAACAGGATCGCAAGGGCAAGCCAGTAAACATAGGCAGGAATCACGGTGTCCCTCCCTCCTTTCTTTGGGCATATTATACCAAAAAATCAGCCCCTTGTCTATGCCGAGGGGGCGCAGAAAGGGGCCTTCACAGAAAATTTAACAAAACTTTTCACTCACAGCCGCGCGCACAAAGGCGCGTGCCGCTTCTCCACGGCGTCTGCCACCCGGTTTGCCGCCAGCATGGCGCCGACACCCACCGCCAGACCCACCGTCACGGCGGCAAGCAGGCCGCCCTCCAGCAGGATCACGGCGATGCCGCTGACAAAGAAGGTCACCGCCGCCGTAACGGCCAGCAGCTGCTCCCGCCATTCGGCTGGGCGGGAAGCGGGACACCGGTCACACGCGCCGCGCGCGCAGCCTTCGTTCTGTTCCATGGTCTGTCTGATCATCGTTCGCGCCTCCTTTTGTTTTCTTTTACTAATATAGACTGCCAAAAGCAAAAAAAGTTCCGGAAAAATCCGGAACTTTTGCTTATTTTTTACGCTTCAGGCAGCGGAGCAGATGTTCCGCCAGTTCCCCCAGTGTATGCAGATTTTGGGGCGGTGCCACCCGGTCACGGATGATCCACGCGCCGTAGTCGTGGAGCAGCAGGCCGGCCACCAGCGATGCCGCCGTCCGTTGGGGATCCTCTTCCCCGAGAAAGCCCCGGTTCCATTGGGGCGGCAGGGCAAAGCCGTCGCACACCAGCGCCGCCAGCTCGGTCTCAACGGGTGCCCGGCGGCAGTCGGCAAAATCGATGAGATACAGTTTGCCCTCCGGCGTGACCAGCAGGTTATCGGCGTTGAGATCGCCGTGGACAAAGACATGCTCCGGGTGCCAGCGTTCCAGAAAGGCCTCCCGTTCCCGGCGGAAGGTCTCGGAAAACAGTTCCCAGCGTGCCTCTGCCAAAGGCCGCCGCAGGGGACGGTCATCAAAGGGCGCGCAGGGCGTGTCCAGCCGCTCCACGTGGGTTCTCAGCTGTCGGCCCAGTGTCTCCCAGTCGGCATCCCCGTCAGCGCGGGGCGGATGGCCCGCAATGCGCTCCAGCAGCCAGCGGAACACACAGCGGTCATGGACGGTACCGGAGGCCAGAATGCGCGGCGCGGGAACACCCAGTTCTTCCGCACGGCGCAGACCGTAAGTTTCCGCCGCAAACTCCGCCTCACCGCCGATCTGCGACTGTTCGGGAGCGAAGATCTTCAAAATGTACGGGCCTGCGCCGAAGACGGCGTTGGATCCGGGCAGGCACCGCTCCAGACCGGGAAACGGCAGTTTACACTGCGAAAAAATCTCCCGGGCAAGGGGTTCAAACAGAGCCCTGTTCTGAAAAACACGGCCCCAGTCGGCAAGATTGGCAATCGTTTCGTGAAACAGCATAACAGTTAAGCAAAAAGGGCCGCCGGGAGGCGGCCCTTTGGAAGGGTTTCTTACTTCACGTAGACCTTGGGCAGGCGCTGACCGAAAGCGCAGCAGATCTCGTAGTTGATGGTGCCGGTGGCGTGGGCGATGTCGTCGGCGGTGATGCTGTTGACGCCGTCGGAACCCATGACGATGACCTCGTCACCCACCTTGACATCGGGGACGTTGGTAACGTCGATCATGCACTGGTCCATGCAGATGTTGCCGGCGATGGGGCAGACCACGCCGTTGACGATAACCTTGGCCTGGGCGGAGTAGGGACGGGGATAACCGTCGGCGTAACCCAGGGCGATGGTGGCGATCTTGGCAGGCTTCTGGCTGACATAGCGGCGGCCGTAACCCACGGAGAAGCCGGGGCCCACTTCCTTCACGTGGACGATGTTGGCCTTGATGGACATGACGGGCTTGATGTCCAGCTCCTCTCGGCGCATCTCGTCGGAGGGATAGCAGCCGTACAGGATGATGCCGGGACGGACGGCGTTGTGGTAGACGGAGGGGATCTCCATGATGGAGGCGGAGTTGGCGAAGGTGCGGAAGCCGATCTCCACGCCGCGAGCCTTCAGACCCTCGTAGAAGTTGTTGAAGCGCATCTCCTGGAAAGCGGCGTAAGCCTTGTCGATGCAGTCGGCGGAGGACATATGGGAGAAGATACCCTTGACCACGATGTTGGGCATCTTCTGCATGGCGGCGATCTCCTTGGCGGCCAGCTCCACCTCTTCGGCCTGATAGCCGATACGGCCCATACCGGTGTCCACGGCGACCAGAACGTTGATGGTCTTGCCGGCCTTGACGGCCTCGTCGGAAATGGCCTTGACGTTGGACTCGCTCATGGTGACGGCGGTGATGTCGTACTTGACGATGACATCGGCGTACATATCGGGGGTCAGACCCAGGCAGATGATCTCCTCGGTGGCACCGGCCTCACGCAGGGTGACGACCTCCTGCAGGGTGGCGACGGCAAAGGTCTTGCAGCCGTTCTCGCGCAGCACCTGGGCGCAGGCAACGCTGCCGTGGCCGTAACCGTCGGCCTTGATGACGCCGATGATGTCGCGGCCCTCGGCCTTCTTCATGATGTTCTTGATGTTATAATCCAGGTTGGACAGGTTGATCTCGGCCCAGGCGGGACGGATGGCTTCTTTATACATAGTGATACTTCCTTTCGGTATCTTATTTTTCCAATCATATATTATATACCGCACTTTGTCGGCTTTCAAGTTTTTTTGGTTGCAAAACCGCCGAAAAAGATGTATCCTGTTTTCGTATGATTTGATTTTTTCTCCAAGGAGCGAATATTATGGATATCGGTATGTACAATTCCTATCTGGAAGTGGACTTTGGCAAGATGAAGGAAAGCTTCCGCAAGGTGCAGGCCGCCGCCGGTAAGCGGGGCGTCATCCCCGTGCTCAAGGCCAACGCCTACGGCATCGGTCTCATCCCCATGGCGGACTTTCTGGTAAATACCATGAACGTGGACGTGATGGCGGTGGCACAGACCTCCGAGGGCGTGCAGCTCCGCCAGGGCGGTTTCCGCAACGCGGACATCATGCTGCTGGGCCCCGCACCCGAGCACGCCGTGATCTATGCCGTGGAAAACGACCTGCTGCTGCCCGTCTTTAACGAGCAGAACGCCCGCTGGGCCAGCGAGGCCGCCCGGAAGCTGGGCAAGACCGCCCGTGTGCAGCTCAAGATCGACACCGGCATGAACCGCATCGGCGTGGCCCAGGGCCAGCCTCTGGAGGACTTCCTCAAGGTGCTCAAGACCCTGCCTGCCCTGCAGGTGGAGGGCGTGTTCACCCACTTTGTCAACGCCACCTATACCGACGATCCCCAGACCCCCGTGGCCTACGCCAAGTTTGAGCAGGCGGTCTATCAGATCCGTGAGGCCGGTCTCGATCCCCGTTACATCCACTGCTGCAACACCGGCGCCACCTCCTGGTTCAAGGGCGACCGCATCTCCACCCATGTACGCCCCGGCAGCCTGTATATGGGCTACGACTCCATGGACGACGGCACCAACTGGCTGGAGGTGGAAGAGGGCATCTCCTGGAGAGCCTTCGTCACCAACATCCACACCGTCAAGGCGGGCGAGAGCTGCGGCTACTGCAATCACCACGTCTGTGAAAAGGACACCGTGGTGGCCACGGTGGACATCGGCTATGCCGACGGTCTGTACCGTCCCATGGCACAGGGCGGCACCGGCGGCGTGTGTCTGGTGAATGACAGCCGCTGCGCCTATCTGGCCACCTCCATGGACCAGACCATGGTGGATGTCACCGGCGTGGACGTGAAGGTGGGCGATCAGGTCACCGTGTTCGGTTTCTCTCTGGGCGGCGCCAAGCTGCCCCTGGCCGAGCTGCAGAACTACACCAACCAAAACCTGTCCCTGCCCCTCTGCCTCACCAACCACCGGGTCAAGCGCATCTATAAGTATTGATGCGGCGGTATGCGTCCGCATCCGAACGCATACGGACGGTACCCATAAACATATACAATCACATATACAAAAGCAGATGCAGATGCAATCACAACAGCATCTGCATCTGCAAATTCAAAAGCAAATTCAAAAGCAAATTCAAAAACGGACGGCGGCGGCATCGGTCGCCTTGGGTGGGCTCCCCTGCCGCCCGCCCAGCGGACAAACCCAGTTTTCCCAAGGGGTTTCCACCTTTTCCACAGAGTTTTCCACAGGGCGGTCGAAGGCCGTCGGGGCCGCAGATTTTTTAGCGAATGTTCACAGAACATTTTCAAAAAATTTGGATGATTTTTCGAAATAACCCTTGATTTTCCATGGGTTTGTGATATCATATCTATCAACAGACTGGCACTCCCTATGGTTGAGTGCTAAAACTACAAGAAAAAGAGGTTTTGCAATATGAAACTGTGTCCTTTGCAGGATCGCGTGGTCGTCAAGCTGGTGGAAGCCGAAGAGACCACCAAGAGCGGCATCATTCTGGCCGGCGCCGCCAAGGAGAAGCCCCAGGTGGCCGAAGTCGTGGCCGTTGGCCCCGGCATCCCCGAGGGTGAGCACAAGGTGATCATGGAAGTCAAGGTTGGCGACAAGGTCATCACCAGCAAGTACGCCGGCACCGAAGTGAAGATGGACGGCCAGGAGTACACCATCGTCAAGCAGAGCGATATCCTCGCCATCGTCGAGTAAGCCGCCTGCCCCACACCAATTCAACCTACTACTGGAGGAACGATACACATGGCTAAAGAAATCCTGTACGGCGAAGAAGCTCGCCGCGCCCTGGAGCGGGGCGTTAACCATCTGGCCAACACCGTCAAGGTGACCATGGGTCCCAAGGGTCGCAACGTGGTGCTGGAGAAGAAGTACGGCGCTCCCCTGATCACCAACGACGGCGTGACCATCGCCCGTGACATCGAGCTGGACGACGCCTTTGAGAACATGGGCGCTCAGCTGGTGAAGGAAGTCGCCACCAAGACCAACGACATCGCCGGCGACGGTACCACTACCGCTACCCTGCTGGCCCAGGCTTTCGTCCGCGAGGGTCTGAAGAACGTCACCGCCGGCGCCAACCCCATGGTGGTCCGCAAGGGCATCGCCAAGGCCGTTGAGGTCGCCATCGAGGAGATCAAGAAGAACAGCCAGAAGGTCAACGGCTCCGCCGACATTGCCCGCGTTGCCGCCATCTCTTCCGGCGACGATTCCATCGGCGAGCTGATCGCCGACGCCATGGACAAGGTCACCGCCGACGGCGTCATCACCGTCGAGGAGTCCAAGACCGCCGAGACCTATTCCGAGGTGGTGGAGGGCATGCAGTTCGACCGCGGCTATATCACCCCCTACATGGTCACCGACACCGAGAAGATGGAAGCCGTCATCGACGACGCCATCATCCTGATCACCGACAAGAAGATCTCCAACATCCAGGAGATCCTGCCCCTGCTGGAGCAGATCGTCCAGTCCGGCAAGAAGCTGGTCATCATCGCCGAGGACGTGGAGGGCGAGGCTCTGTCCACCCTGATCGTCAACAAGCTGCGCGGCACCTTTACCTGCGTTGCCGTCAAGGCTCCCGGTTTCGGCGACCGCCGCAAGGAGATGCTGAAGGATATCGCAATCCTCACAGGCGGCCAGGTTGTTTCCAGCGAACTGGGCATGGAACTGAAAGATGCCAACATCACAATGCTGGGTACAGCAAGACAGATCAAGGCTACAAAAGAGAACACAATCATTGTTGACGGTGCAGG
>JAFYPP010000014.1 GCA_017559995.1 Clostridia bacterium
ATTTGAAAGCAGGGGGTCTCTTTTTTGTGTGCTTAACTTAATGCCGATATTCTTAAATTCATGGCATTGCCCAACCGGGTGGTCTTTTTTTGTTTGCTTATTGGATGGGTTTTGCGGTGGCGGCAGGGGCCCAGTTCACGGTGTTGTTCAGGTTGAACCGCACGATAGAGCCGGTCTGTTCCAAAACTGCCTCGGAAAAGTTGGGGGCCAGGTAAATGTAATCGGTCCAATCCCACTGTATGGAACTGCAGGTGCCCATGGTCAAAAATCTGCCGTCCTCATCATAAAGGGCGATGAGCATGGTGCCGCTGCCGATCTCGTAACCCACGGGGGTGTTGCCGGACGCCATCCAGCCGAAGTCCTTCGACATGGGCTGGATATAGGCCGAGGACACAATACGAGGCCGGCCGAGTACAGGCTCACTCCAGTTATTATGGCTGCCGGGCTGGGGGGTCAGAAGGTACTCCCGCGTGCTGTAGTTCCAGCTGTCCTCATCGGTATTGGGATCATCCCAGGTGGGATCACAGAAATACCACTGGCCGTCCAGCTTCACCGCTGCCCACATATGGCCGCCGCCATTGGCAACACCGCTCTGCTGAACGCAGGGGATACCTGCCTGATGGCACAGCAGCTGCAGCGCTTTGGCGTAGCCTTCGCACACCGGCTGATAGCCGTCCAGCAAGGCGCCGATCACGCACCAGGGAGTGGCGTCGGTGTTGATATAGTTCTTTGCCAAAGCGGCGCCGTTGTAGCGGTTGTTGACCGCCAGCCAGTTGTCCCACCAGGCGATCTTCTGGGCGTCGGACAGGCCTTCCACCGCGGTGACCAGCATATCCACAGTGTCCCAAAGCGCCTCATGCTGCTCTTCCATATCGTCAAAGCCTTCCTGGGCGATGTAATACGCATTCACATAAGCCTGATTTCCAGCGCGACCCCAGCCCATGCCGTAGCTTTCCCGCACCCAGAAATATTCCGGATAGTCATAGACAAAGGCGCGCAGAGCGCTGTCGGCCGCGCCTTCGACTTCCTTACGCCACGAATCCCACTGAGAAGAGGTGATGGTTTGCTCCAAGACCCTCTCAAAAACCCAGGCATCTTCAACGCCGGTAGAAAACCCTATCTGCCGCAGAGGGATCTCGTAGGTGCCCGCTTCGTAAGCGGCGAACCGGCGTTCCAGCTCATCGTAGATCTGCTTGGCGATCCCCTCCAGCACGTCGCCGTAACTGTCAGCATCGCTGTCCCAATAGGGGGTCTCGCTGCTCTGGGCGTAATACACCGGCGGATCCTGCAGGGCATCCACAACCGGGCCGATCCATTCGGCCTGATCCACCGCAAGCACGGAGATCTGCAGGCTCAACACCAGCGCGGCGGTCAGCGCCAGCAGAAAAATCATTCGTCTCTTCATAAAAAAACCTTCTTTCAAGGCAGATAATTCCAGTTTTATTTTACGTGAACCTGCCCAAAAAGTCAAGAAAGCGCGGTCATTTGACCGCGCTTTCGCTTACTTTCGGTTGGAATAATCCCGCTCGCCGTAAATGGCGGTGCCAACACGCACCAGGGTGGCGCCCTCCAGAATGGCGGCCTCGTAACTGCCGCTCATGCCCATGGACAGCATCTCCAGATCGGCATTTTCATAGTGACGGCTCTTGGCCTGCTCCATCAGCTCCCGCAGCATGGCAAAGTACCGCCGGCTTTCGGGGCCGTTGTCAAAGGCAGGGGGGATGGCCATCAGGCCCCGGACGTGAACGTTGCCCAGTCCGGCGGCGGCCTCCAGCATGGGCCACAGATCCTCGGCGGCAGCGCCCGTCTTGGTGGCTTCCGCGCCGATGTTCAGTTCCAGCAGGATATCCTGCCGCAGGCCCTGCTTGCCGGCCTCCTTATCGATGGCCTCCAGCAGGCGAAGGCTGTCCACGCTCTGGATGAGATGGGCCTTGCCCACCACTTTTTTCACCTTGTTGGTCTGCAGGTGACCGATGAAGTGCACCGGCTTATCCAGATAGGCGCCGGCTTCATGGTTGACCACCAGCTCCTGCATATGGTTCTCGCCGAACAGGTCCACCGCCAGCGCGGCACTGTCCCGGATGGTCTCGGGGGTGCGGGTCTTGCAAACGGCACACAGCAAAATGTCCGCCGGGTCACGCCCGGCGGATTTCGCGGCCTGTTCCATGCGGTAACGGACTTCCGCTACCGCCTCCGCCATTTGGCGGGCATCAAAGGCCTGTGCCATATCAAACTTCCTTATAGATGGCGCGGGGGCCGCCCACGTACTTGGCACGGGTGCGTGCACAAACCACCACGGCTTCACCGATGAACTTCACGCTGGTGCGGACGGGGACGGCCACACGGCGCAGATGCATACCGATAAGGGTGCTGCCGATATCGATGCCGGCATCGGCAACAATGGTCTCTACCGCCACGGGATCGGAGAAGGTATTCCACGCGGTAACGGCAAAGGAGCCGCCGGCGTGGGGCTGGGGCATCACGTTGACCTCTTCGTAGCCGCGGGCTTCAGCCACGGAACGCTCCATGATGAGGGAGCGGTTCAGGTGCTCACAGCACTGAACGGCCAGATGGATGCCATGCTCCTGCAGCACGGGATAAATGCCCTTGAAGGCGGCCTGTGCGGCCTCCATGGAGGAACCCTTGCCGATGCGCTGGCCCACCATCTCACTGGAGGAGCAGCCGATGACCAGCAGGGCGCCGGGCTTCAGCTTGGCCTGCTCCAGCAGTTCGGTGACAACGGTATTTGCCTGTTTTGTAATTTCTTCGTACATCTTTCTCAACCTTTCCAGAATCGGTCCCGCAGCGCCGGCACCTTGTACAGCAGCCGGAACAGCACCACGGACGCAACCACGCCCACCAGACCCTGCATGAGGTTGGCCGGAATGGCGGCAGCGGCACCAATGCCGTATTTCAGAATCATCATTTCATAAACAAAGTAACCCAGCACCATGAAGCCTTCCGCAAGAATGGTGCAAACCAGCAGGCGGGAAACGGTGGGTTCCTTTTTCAGCTTGTAATAAACCAACAGGATCAGGCTGGCAATGACGGCCACCAGACCCTTGATCACAAAGGTGCCGGGGGCGTACATACCGTAGCCCAGCAGCAGGTCAGCCATGGCGGGGCCAAGGCCGCCGGCCACAAAGCCGTACACCGGACCGAGGGTGAAGCCGGCCAGAATCACGATCACGTCACCAAGATTCACATAACCGGTGGGGGCGGGGATCTGGATCACCATCGTGGCCACACAGCCAAAAGCGGCAAACATCGCTGCCAGCACCAGTTTCAACAAACGATCATTTCGGGTTTTCATGGAAGAATATCTCCTTGTTTGGAATGTGTCTCCATCATACCACGTTCTGGCCTTAAGTAAAGTGCCAATTTAAGAAAAAAGCATATGGCCAGTTTGGCCCAGCAACCGTCTTTTCATCCATTTGATTTTACCACAACCCGGTGGAATGTGCAACCTCTCGCATTGACAGAACTCCCGGCCCATGATACCATATTTAGGCTGATCGTTCGCAAAAGGAGGCCTTTCTTTGAAATATCTCAAACAATTCACCCTCATTTTGGGTGTCTGCCTGCTGGGCGAGGTACTGCGGTACGTGCTGCCCCTGCCGGTGCCCGCCAGCGTGTACGGCCTGGTGCTCATGCTGGTCTTTTTGCTCACCGGCCTGGTGAAGCTGGATCAGGTGGAAAACGCCGCTGACTTCCTCATCGGCATTATGTCCCCCATGTTTATTCCGGCAGCAGTGGCGCTGATGGACCAGTTTGCCGCCCTTCGTGCCATTCTGCTGCCCTTTTTCATCATCAACTTCGTGGGTCTGGTCATCACCCTGGGCGTTACCGGCCGGGTGACCCAGTTCTTTCTGGGACGGGAAAAGGAGGAACGCAAATGAGCCAGCTCGTGCAAAACGCCGCCAGTTTCGGCCTGTTCCTCACCCTGGGCGCCTATCTGCTGGGCACCGCCCTCAACAAGCGGTTCAAAAGTCCGCTGACCAATCCCATCCTGATCTCTCTGGTAGTCATCATCCCCGTGCTGCTGCTGTGCGGTGTGGATTATGACACCTATTACGAAGGCGCCAGATACATCAGCTTCCTGCTGACCCCCGCCACCGTCAGCCTGGCCATCCCCCTGTACCGACAGATGGACAAGCTGAAAAAGCACTTCAAGGCCATTCTGCTGGGCATCTGCTCGGGTGTGCTGGCCTCCGGCCTGACCATTTTCGGCCTGTGCGCCCTCTTTGGTTTGAGCCACACCGACTACGTCACCCTGCTGCCCAAGTCGGTGACCACCGCCATCGGCATGAGCCTGTCCGCCGAGCTTGGCGGCGTGGCCGCTGTCACCGTCACCGCCATCGTCATCACCGGCATTCTGGGCAACTGTCTGGCCGTTTGGCTGTGCCGCCTGTTCCGCATCACCCATCCGGTGGCAAAGGGCATCGCCATCGGTACCTCTGCCCACGCGCTGGGCACCTCCAAGGCCATTGAGATCGGCGAAGTGGAGGGCGCCATGAGCGGTCTGTCCATCGCTGTGGCCGGCCTGCTCACCGTGGCCGCCGCCCAGGTATTCGCCATGCTGCTGTAAAACCGAAAAAGAAAACCGGAGCCGTCGGCTCCGGTTTTTTTATTACGCTCGCTTCAAAAACGCCTGCAGTTTCATTTCCTGACACAGGTGGCTCAAAACCCGCTTTCGGGTGATGATGCCGATGAACATCCCTCGATCGTCCACCACAGGAGCGAAGTTCTGCACCATGGAGTTCTCCAGCAGATGGGTCAGATCCATGGACGCCAGCAGCGGCGTGTTGTCACGGCTGTGGGGGACGCTCTGCAGGGGCATCTTTTCCGCCTCCGCAAAGGTCAGGCCGTTTTTCTGCAGGTGCCACAGCATATCACCCTCGGTGATGGTACCTACGTACTCACCGGTGCGGCGGATGATAGGGACAGCCTGGTGGCCGCCCACCTCCATGGATCGCAGCGCCTGGCCGATGGTATAGTCGTCGTACAACAAGGTAACTTCCTGCTTGGGTGTAAGGAAGAGCAAAATGTTCATGTCGGGTCCTTTCTCAATGGGCGTTGGAATGTGAATTCTTTCACGATACTATCTTACCACATTCCTATGCGGAAAACAACAAACCATCCATGAACTTTCTTTAAAGTTTTCAGTTCAATCGGATGGAGCCGGCAGTGCGGATGTCACCTTCGGCCTGGGCGTCCAGAATGGTGACCTTGTCACCCACATCCAGAATGATGGCGGTTTCGCACTGGCTGGCGGACACGGCATAGAAATGCCGCTCGCCGATCAGGCGGAAGTAGTACCAGCTGTTGCCCTCGATGACGGCGGTGCGGATCTCATCGATGACACCGTCGATACCGGTCTGGGCCTCCTGGGACAGGCCTTCCTGCCGCAGCAGCTTGGCGTAGCTGTTCTGGCACTCGGGAAGGGTATTGCCGGTGGCTACCACATTATAGTTCTGCACGTTGACCATGGCGTACATCTTCACCAGACCGGCGTTATCCTTGAGGGACATGAAGTAGGAGGGCTGGCCGTCCACGTTCATCAGCAGGGGGAATGTGGCCGTATAACCAAGGTGCTGCACCACGCCCTCGGCGGAGTCCATGGCGGAATACTCCTCGGCGCCGGCACAGGGGTAATATTTGGCGTCCTTGGTGCGCTGGTTGATCAGCACGAAGCCCACGTTGCTTTCTTCACCGCCCAGGCTGGTAACGCCGGTGTACACGTACACGTCGTCGTTCAGCGCGATGTAGTTGTAGCCGTCGGTGGTGACGGTACAGCCCTTCTGGCCGAACATGGAGTTGAGGAAGCCGTTCTGGAACTGACCGTAGTAGTCGTACTGCTGGATCAGCAGCTCGGCGGCAAAGACACGGTCCACCCAATCGGGAACATCGGCGGCGGCGTAGTACTCGCTTTCGCCGGTGACGGCATTCACCAGCACGGCGCCGTCAATGTCGGTACCGCCGAACAGACCGATGGTCTTGATCATCCGGGGACAGATCCACCAGGTGTTGCCCTGCTCGTCGATCTCGAAATTGGGAGAGGCGAACATCCAGGTGGGGTAGCGGAACCGCAGCAGGCGGTACAGATTGCGGCCGAAGTGATCGTAGGTGGTGTACTTCATGCCGTCCTCCAGACGCACCACCTCGGCGGTCTGGTCCACCATGTCCACACGGACATAGGCAGGCAGGCCGCCCTTCATGTTGTTGAACCACTTGAACAGATCGCCGTACCGCAGGGTAGCCACACGGACGGGGCTGTCCTGCCAGTTGATCTGGGAATAGTTGTCGGCCACCTCGAACTGGGAGACCATGTCGGCCAGCTCGCCCAGCTTGCGGCTGCCCAGACGGGCAGCGGAATCCTTATCCAGCATGGGCACCTTGTCGAAGGAGATCTCGGCCACGTCGCTGGCAAAATCGCCGGTCTCAATGGGCAGCAGCTGGGTGTAATCCTTGCTGCGCAGCACCACGCTGCCCAGCAGAGAGCCGATCACCAGAATGACCACCAGCAGGCCGCAGACCGCCACGGGGATCTTGCACCGCTTCCAAACGGTGCGGAACACCTGCGCGGGATCTTCTCCCTCGGTGATGGTGAAACCGCCGGTGATCAGGGACAGGCCGCAGAATACGGCGGCGCACAGCAGCACGAAGAAGTAAAAGCTCTGGTCGTGCAGGTTGATGGCGGGCAGCGCCACGTAAAAATATACGGCGGCAAAGGCGGCCGTCAGCGCCAGGCACAGGGGCAGCTTGCCCTTGCCAACCACAGTGGCTTTTTTCTTGGGGATATCGGACATAGGAGATCCTCCTTTTTCAGATAGTTTATACGAAATCAGTATATCATGACAGATGCCCCTTGACAACCCTCGATGTTCGAGGTATGCTTTATACATAGAACATCGAGGTATGGTATACCAAGGAGGCTATTTTATGGAAAAAAACGGATTGGCGGGAAGTACGTCCCTGCTGGTGCTCAGCCTGCTGCGGGACGGCGACAAGTACGGCTATGAAATGATTTCCCAACTGGCCCTGCGGTCGGAGGGCGTTTTTGAACTGAAGGAGGGCACCCTCTACCCGGTGCTGCACCAGTTGGAGCGGGAGGGGAGTCTGGAGAGCTACTCCGCCCAGGCACCCACCGGCAGGGCCCGCAAGTATTACCGGCTGACCCCCAAGGGCCTCCGTGCGCTGGAGGCCCAGGAGGCCGAGTACCGCAAGGTCACCGGCGCTGTGGAGCAGGTGCTGCGCCGCAGCCTGGTGCTGGAATAAGAAGGTGAGCGCTATGAAGTGTCCCTTCTGCGGCCAGGAGATGACGCTGGGTTACATCCAGTGTCGGGACGGCCTGTTCTGGACACCAAAAAAGCAGTTGGTGGCTGCCCTGTCCTGCTTTGGCAAGAACCGGATCCGTCTGGCCAACAGCGCGTCCAACAGCTTCAACACCGCCTGCGCCTTTCACTGCGACGCCTGCAGGAAAGTCGTCATCGACTACGGCGTAGAATACCCCTAACCGTCGAAAGGAGGTGCCCCATGGCACAGTATAACCGCGTTTCCTGGGTGTACGCCGCCACAAGGGGCGCCGCGCTGGGTGAGGAATACCGTCAGGCCTGGCAGGAGCTGTCCGACCATATCCACGACCACACCGAAGCGCTGATGGCCGCCGGGTTCTCTGAACAGGAGGCCGAAGAACGGGCGGTGACCGCCATGGGCGACCCGTTGGAGGTCAACCGACTGCTGCGAAAAGTCCATCGGCCCGTCCTGTCCCGCATGATACAGGTGGGCAAGACCCTGCTGCTGTGTGCCTTTCTCCTGTGGCTTGGCTATGTTTGGGTGACCCAGCCTTTTGAGGAGTGGGCGCTGGACACCTGCTATGAAACGCCCATTACCACTTCCATCGGCAACCTGACCCAGGAGGTTTTGCTGGATCCTACACCGTCCGAAGCGTATCCGGCGTCCTACCGCCGCAGCAAATCGCTCTTTCAGCAGGCCCGGGTGGGGGACGCTCTGTTCACTGTCACCCGAGCCTCGGTGAGCCAGGTGAACTGGGGCGTGGGCGGCACCCGTCCGCCCTGGATGGTGGTCCTGTAGCTGGAGATCGCCCCCGCGCGCTTTGGACGGCAGCCCAAGGTGCAGGGCAATTTTACCATGGTCAACGACCAGGGTGTGGAGGCCAATCCCCGGATGAATGACGGCACGACCCTCATCGATGCCCACCAGTACCGGGAAGGGAAGACCTGTATCCACGCCCTCATCGCCGATTTTCCCACCGACAGCCGGTGGGTGGACGTGATCTATACCGACGCGGAGAACACCTTCACCCTCCGCATCGATCTGGAAGGAGGAACGATTTATGAAACTTCGCCTTCCTAAAATACCCAAGTGGCTGCAGCTTTTGCTGATTTTAGCCGCTCTGCTGCTATTGGCCCTGTCTTATTGGCAGTTCAAAGGTTGTCCCCGATTTACCGCCGCGGGGGAGCTGCGCCGCATGGAGCGGGACTATCAATTCGAACAGACCCGGCTGAAGGCCCTGCTGTCCCAGGGGGATGGCAGTTATCTGGCCATCGGCCTTTCCGATGACCGCCTCCATACGACCCTGCTGCAAAAGAAGGGCCTGTGGTGGTTGGGGGAAAGCAGCAGCTGCAACGGCCTGTTGTCTTTTCCCACCGAGGAGGAACCGCTGCTCACCATGCTGCCCTGGACATTGCGGGAGGGCGGGGGGTACTACGGGGCCGCGCTGGCCTATGTCCCCGGCACCCAAGCCGCATCGGGTGCTTTGACCCTAACGATAGAGGATGAGGGTATCCGGCAGGGCGTCTTTCCCGGCAGACTTTGTTGGCAGCAGGATGGCTTGTACCTGTTTCTGTTGGAGGCAAGAGACGGCTTGACGCTCAGTCATGCAGAAGAGGCGGGAAACAGTTCCCTTCTTTACCATGTGCTGGAAACGCATCTGTGCCGGTATCTTTTGGGCGATCCCGATCCGCCTCCCTACGGTATCACGCTGGAAGGAACGCTGTACGGCCAAGGCGGCGCAACGCTGACCGAACTATATAAAGCCTATCCCATCGGAAAGTGAGGTGACCCGATGAAACCCGACACCCCGAAAACCTGGGCCCGGGCGGCCGTTGCGGGCATCATCCTGCCCAAAGAGCGGGAGAGTGCCCAGCAGGAGCTGCTGGACCATATTCTTGACCATAAAGAGGCCCTTTTAGCCGCCGGATTTTCCCGGGAGGAGGCCGAGCGGCAGGCCGTGGCTGCCATGGGCGACGCGGAGGAGACCGCAAAACTGCTGCGAAAAGCCCATCAGCCGGTGCTGACACGGCTGATGCAGGCGGCACGGGTGTGCGCCATCTGCCTTGCCGCGACGGCGGTGCTGTCGGTGTTCATCGCATGGGTGATGCAGGCAGATGATGTGCTGCCCCGGTGGTTTGAGGGCAAACCCTATCCGGAGGATCAGGCGTGGTTCTTCGAGCAGCCGGTGGATGACAGCATCCTGTACCGCCGGGTATGCAAGCCCAACGCCGCCCTGCCGGTGGGGGATTACACCCTCCGGGTAGACAAGGCCGCCGTGGTGCAGTACGCCGACCGGTGGGAACTTCATCTGCTCACCGAGTTTGACGGCAAATGGCCCTGGCAGGATGCGCCCATACCCGACAGATCGCTGACCTTCCACGTTGACGGCCAACCCTGCGTCATATACGGCGGCGGGCCGCACTACCAGCAGGGAAGCAGTTTCTATGCCTGGTACTATGTGGAAACATCCGTGGCCCCACAGTCCGCTGTGTTGGAGCTGACCCGTGACGGCGTGGTCTATTCGCTGCCACTGAACATGGAAGGAGGGGACGTGTATGAAAAAGGCCGTTAAACTGACCCTCTGGCTGCTGCTTTCGGCAGCGCTGCTGTTTTTCCTCTGGGTGCAGGACGACTGTCCCGCCCTGTCTGCCGAGCAGGCCTTCCACCGCATGGAGAGCCGCTATCTGCTTCCCGAAAGCCGGTTTGAAGGTCTTGCCTCCCTGGGATATCTGCGGTCGGGCACCGGCAACTATCAGCGCTATCTGGCGGCAGGCGTCACCGATACCCATCTGCACATGGCAGAGGTGCGGAAAAAAGCCCTTCTGTGGTACATTGTGGACCAGTGGAGCGGCTCCATTGCCTCGGTTCCGCTGGAAGGGGAGACCACGGTTGGCATCGCCCCCGACTACTGGCCCTTTGATTATCATTTCTTCTGCTACACTACTCTGCCTGCCCAACAGTGGGAAGCCACCGTCACCGTCGGTGATCTGTCCTATACCACCGAGGGAACCTGTGGGGCCGACGGTTTTACGCTGTTTGCCTTTCCGCAGCTGGAAAACTGTCCCCAAGCCATCAGCGATCATCTGAAGGCGCTGGCCTATGACTTGCTGGGCGTCGGCTATAACAAAAACAACAAAACCGTGGACATCTCCCTGTCGGTGGCGCTGTTTGACGAAAACGGCCAGCCGTTGGGCGTTGCCGCCACGGAATATCCCGCATCGTAAAAAAAGCCCTTCGGGGCTTTTTTTATTGAAGATTGCGCCCATTCGTGCTATGATACAGTATTAAAGGGAGGTGACCTTTTTGGAGCGTTTGCGATATGTCTGCACGTCCGCCGACGACGGTCTGGAAGTGCTGACCCTGCTGCGGCGGGAGTTTCTGGTGTCCACCAACCTGCTGCGCCAACTGAAGGTCACCGAAAACGGTATTATGCTGGATGCCGTCCGGGTCACCGTGCGGCACACCGTGCGGCCGGGACAGGAACTGTCCATCCTCCGGGAGCCGGACAGCGGCAAAGAGCGCCGGGTGGAGCCTATGGAGGGCCCGCTGGACATCGTGTATGAGGATGCCGACCTGATGATCCTCAACAAACCCGCCGGATTGGCGGTGCATCCCAGCCCGGGCCATTACGACGGCCAGACCCTGGCCAACCGGGTGGTCTTTTACCTGGCTCAAACCGGCCAGAATCCCACCTTCCGGGCCATCAACCGCCTGGACCGCGGCACCTCCGGCCTGATGACCTGTGCCAAGACCAAGTTTTCTGCCCACCGACTGGAGGAACTGCTGGCTGCCGACGGCATCCGCCGCACCTATCACGCCGTGTGCGAAGGCACCGGCCTGCCGGAAAGCGGCACCATCGACCTGCCCATCGGCAAGACCGAGGACAGGGGCATCATGCGGCAGGTGCGGGAGGACGGCCAGCGGGCCGTCACCCACTACAGGGTGCTCAAAGAGCAAAACGGCCGCACTCTGCTGGAGATCCGGCTGGAGACCGGCCGTACCCACCAGATCCGGGTGCATTTCAGCCACCTGGGCCATCCCCTGTGCGGGGATTTCATGTACGGACAGGAGATCGAACAAATGAAGGGCTGCGCCCTGCACTCCTGCGCCATCACCCTCACCCAGCCCTCTACCGGCGCTCCGCTGACCTTTACCGCCCCCGACCCGCCGGTGTTTGAAAAGCTGCTGCAGGGCCTGCTGTAAGGCCCGTTACCATAGACAGACGCTACAAAAGAAAGGATGCTGACCCCTATGACTACTTTCCGACCCTTTGACGAACAGGGAAATATGATCCGTTCCGGCCGTGCCTGCACCGGACAGACCGGTGTGGTTTCCGCCGGCCGTGCCGAAGCCTCCGAGATCGGCCGTGACATTCTGGCCCAGGGCGGCAACGCCATCGACGCCGCGGTCGCGGTGGCCTTTGCCATGGGCGTTTGCGAGCCCAACGCCAACGGCATCGGCGGCGGCGGATTTATGCTGATCCGTGACGGCAAGACCGGAAACTCGGTGTTCCTGGACTTCCGTGAGAACGCCCCGGCTGCCGCCACCCCCTCCATGTATACCCCCAAGGCCCCCGGCAGCAACTACGACAAGGATCTGGGCAACGTTTACGGCGGCAAGGCCGTGGCCGTTCCCGGCGATGTGGCCGGTCTGCTGTACGCGCTGGAGCACTACGGCACCATGACGCCCCAGCAGGTGATCTCTCCCGCCGCCAAGCTGGCCCGGGAAGGCTTTGTGGTGACTCCGTTGCTCAGCAAGGATATGGAAGAACACCAGCCCCAGCTGATGCAGTACGGCGACGGCTGGAAGATCTATCTGCAGGACGGTAAGCCCTATCCCGTGGGCAGCACCCTGCGCAATCCCGATCTGGCTGACACTCTGGACAAGATCGCCCAGGGCGGCAAGGACGCCTTCTACAAAGGCGAGATCGCCGACAGGATGGTGGCCCAGGTAGCCAAGGACGGCGGCGTCCTCACTCACGCCGATCTGGAAGGCTTCACCGTCCGCGTGCTGGAGCCTGTCCGTGCCACTTATCGCGGCTATGAGCTGATCTCTTCTCCCCCGCCCTCTTCCGGCGGCACCCATACCGCACAGATCCTCAACGTGCTGGAGAACTTCGACGTGGCTTCCATGGAGGTCAACAGCGTGGAATACCTCCATCTGTTCTCCGAGGTATTTAAGATCTGCTACGCAGACCGTTCCAAGTACATGGGCGACCCCAACTTCGTCAAGGTCCCGCTGGAGGGCCTGTTGAGCAAGGAATACGCCAGAGAACTGGCCCAGCGGGTCGATCTCACCGCCTCCCAGAAGCCCGAGGCCGGCAACCCCTGGAAGCACGAAAGTATGTCCACCACCCATTTCTCCATCGCCGACAAGGACGGCAATCTGGTGGCTGTCACCCGTACCATCAACCATTTCTTCGGCTCCTGCGTGGTGCCCGAGGGTACCGGCTTCCTGCTGAATGACGAAATGGAGGACTTCTCCATCGATCCCACCTCCACCAACGCCGTCTGCGGCGGCAAGATCCCCCTGTCCTGTATGTCCCCCACCTTCCTGCTGAAGGACGGCAAGCCCTTCGCCGTGCTGGGCAGCCCCGGCGGTATCCGCATCATTTCTTCTCTGGTGCAGGTCATTTCCAAGATGATCGACCACGGCATGACGCTGGAAGAGGCCATCGCCAGCCCCCGCATCGGTGACAACGTCCAGGATCTCATCATCTATGAAAGCCGCATCCCTGCCGAGACCATCGAGACCCTGCAGGCCATGGGCCACAAGGTAAAGGCCTATGACGACTGGAACCGCATTATGGGCAGTGTCAACGGCTGCGCCATTCTGGAGGACGGCACCCTCGTCGGCGCCGCTGACCCCCGCCGGGACGGCTTGGCCATGGGTCTTTGATCCATGGCGGCCCTGCTTTGGACGGCGGCAGGATTTGTCTTTCTGCTGCTGGTTGCCTATTTCGTGGCCTGCGGAATGCTGGTGAACCGTTTTCTGCGCCGCAAGCCCGCTGACCCGGAGGCCTTTCTCCGCCGCATGGAAAAGGGCCCCAACGCCCCCTATTTCAAGGTCATTCGGGATAATCTGGCGTGGTTTCCGGCGCAGGAGGCCGAAGATGTCTATACAAAGAGTTTTGACGGCTTGAAATTGCACGGAAAGTATTTGTCCTGTCCCAACAGCCGGGGCACCATGCTGCTGGTTCATGGCTTCCACGGCAGCGGCAATACCGATTTCAGCTGCGTGCTGCCCTATTACCACGCCCTTGGCTTTGACCTGCTGGTCATCGACCAGCGCAGCCATCTGGGCAGTGAGGGCAAGTACCTCACCATGGGCGTTCTGGAGCGCTACGACGCGCGGTCCTGGTGCCTGTATTTGCTGGAGCGGTTCGGCGAAAGTCATCCCGTCATCATGGACGGCATTTCCATGGGCGGTTCCACCGTTTTGATGGCCGCCGGTCTGGATCTGCCCCGCAACGTCCGCGGCATCATCGCCGATTGTCCCTTTACCTCTCCCCGGGATATTTTCGTCAGCGTCATGGAGAAGATGAAGATTTCCAAGTGGATGCTTTGGGGCGCCAACCAGTACTGCCGGATCTTCGTTGGATTTTCCATCGATGCCGCCTCCACCGTGGAGGCTTTGAAAACCTGCACGCTGCCTCTGCTCATTGCCCACGGCGAGGACGATGACTTCGTCCCCTGCTGGATGGGCGTCAAGAGCTTCGAGGCGGCCGCCTCTGCCGACAAGCAGCTCATCACGGTCCCCGGCGCGGGCCACGGCATGAGCTATCTGGTGGAGCAGCAGCGTATGCAGACCGCTTTGGAAGCCTTTTTGGACAGACTTGCCCCGAGAAAATAAGAAAAAGCACCCGAAAGGGTGCTTTTTTTATTGCAGTTCGGTATAAACCCGGGTCACGTAGTCCACGATCTCCGTCTTGTGAACCTCCAGCCACGCAAGCAGAGTTTCCCACGCCTGCAATGCAAAGTCATAGGTCTCTCCGTCGATCTCACCGCTTTGCAGAGCGGCGTCCAGCTCCTCCCGGTCCATGGTGACCAATTCCATTTGAGAGGTAAGCACCACATCCAGATACAGATCCACAAAGGTGGGATCGTCGGCATCGTCAAAACAAGGCGGTTTGGCGATGTCGAAATAGATCTGCAGAAACTGCCCTTTCCGGTCAAACATGGCGGTGAGCCAATAAGGCTGGCCGTGGCAGGCCACCTGTACCCAAGTGTGCCCAGCGTCGGCAATGCAGATCTCGCCGTAGCCTTCCTTCACCCACAGGGGCGCGGTGACCCTGTGAATCTTCAGCAGGCTTTCCCGGCCCGGATGGCCCCAGGGAGCGCAGTCACGGACGGTATATTCCTTTTCCAGCAGCCGCTTCCAGGCGGTGCGCTTCATATTCTTGGTCTTCATTTGACAAAAGAAAGGTCGCCCATGCGCTTGATAAAGCGCTTGCCGTTGTCATCCACAAACATACGGGACACGCCGCCCGCAAGGCCGGACATCTCGCAGGTGTTCAGGCTCTCCACCGGCAGGCCCAGAAACATGGCGTTGAAAATGCTCAACAAGTCCCCGTGGGAAACGATGAGAATGTTTTCCTCGTCATTTTCCATGATCTCGTTGAAGAAAGGCAGCAGCCGGTTCCAGGCATCCCGGCGGCTCTCGCCGTCGGAAAACAGCCGGTCATCCACGGTTTTCTCGGGACATTCCAGGTTTTCCCGCAGCCACTGCACCGATTTTCCGCAGCATTTGCCCAGATTTCGCTCCCGCAGCTCCTGCCGCAGGATGGGGGTCAGGCCCAGATGGCGACCGATGGCCTCGGCGGTCTGCGCCGCCCGCTTCAAATCGGAGGAATACAGAACGAAGGGGGCACCCCCGGTGTAATCCACCAGATTGCGGCCGATGTTGTCGGCCTGCTGGCGGCCCAGCTGGGACAGATCCCAATCGGTCCAGGAACCCACCATGCCGTTGGTGTGATGCACCGACTGGGTGTGCTGGACGGTGATAAAATGTTTCACGGGAAACCCTCCTCCTGTGGAAATTTGCCCTATCATAGCACGAAAAAAAGGAACGGTCAAGCCGTTCCTTTTCCTTTTATTCCAAACCAAAATGCTTTGCCAGCTTGTCGCACATCTCCTGTCGGGTGTCGCCGGCGGAAAAATCCCGCTTGAACACGGCAAAGCCGCTGTTTTCAAGCGCTTCATAGATCTCGGGGCGATGGATCCTGGTCAAAATGGCGCGGTAGTTCTCCATGGCCCACTGGGGATCGGGACAGTTATCCAGCACGGACAGCAGAAACTGCTTGTCCTCATCGCTGCGGTCGAAGAACCGCTCCACCGACATCTGCTGGGGGGACAGCATCACAGCCACGTGGTCATAATCGGAAACTTCTTTCAGCTGCTCCCAGGAAAGATTGGTGTCCACGATGATCTTTTTGCCGGAAGCCGACATTTTGATCAGCTCCAGCACCTGAAACTGGCTCACTTCCCGGGCGCTGCCATCGATCCAGGCACTGTACTCCTCCGGACTGCGGGTGACGAAGGCTTCCCAGGAGGGCATCTGCTTGGTGTAGCACAGGTTGGGCTGCAGCTTGGGGTCGGCCACCTCACGCATTTCGTGGATACCGTAGTTTTCGCTGTAATGCAGCATATCGTATTTTTCCGCCAGCATGGCGCACATGGTGGACTTGCCCGCATAGGCCGTGCCGAGGATGAAATAGCAGTTGCGGAGATAATGCTTCAGAATATTATTCTCAATATGCATAAAGTACCTCCAGATAGAAACGAAGGGATTGCTACGCAGCATCATATGCGTAGCAATCCCTTTTGGATCGATTGGTTAATTAGACCAGCTCGATGATGGCCATCTCGGCGCCGTCACCGCGGCGGGGGCCAATGCGGGTAATACGGACGTAGCCGCCGTTACGCTCAGCGTACTTGGGGGCGATTTCGTCGAAAACCTTCTTGACAACATCTTCCTTGGTGATGAAAGTCATAGCGGCACGCTTGGCGTTCAGATCGCCCTTTTTGCCGAGGGTGATCATCTTTTCAGCAAGGGGACGCACCTCTTTAGCTCTGGTAACGGTGGTCTCGATCTTGCCGTTCTCCAGCAGATAGGTGACCATGGCGCGCAGCATGGCGCGGCGATGATCGGTAGGTCTGCCGAGCTTACGAGTTCCGGGCATTTGTGTTACCTCCTCATATCGGTCAAGACAGGGGCGCTGCGCGGGCAGCGCCGCCTTGTCTTATTGAGTGTTAGTTGTTTTCTTCCTTTGCCAGGTTCAGGCCCATGTCGGCCATCTTCTTGACAACCTCTTCATAGGACTTACGGCCCAGGTTACGGACCTTCATCATGTCTTCCTCGGTGGTGTTCACCAAGTCGGCCACAGTGTTGATGCCGGCACGCTTCAGACAGTTGAAGGAACGGACGGAGAGATCCAGCTCTTCGATGGTCATCTCCAGGACCTTATCCTGAGTAGCTTCGCTCTTTTCCACCACGGTGGCCTTGGAACCGATCTCGTCGGACAGATCCACGAACAGACTCAGATGGTCGGTCAGGATCTTGGCGGACAGAGAAATGGCATCCTTGGCGGTGATGGTCTTGTCGGTATAGACTTCCAGAGTCAGCTTGTCAAAGTTGGTCATGTTGCCCACGCGGGTGTTCTCCACCACATAGTTCACCTTGTGGATGGGAGTGTAGATGGAGTCCACGGGGATCAGACCGATAATGGACTGAGCGGGCTTGTTCTTCTCGGCGGGGACGTAGCCGCGGCCGTGATTGAAAGTCAGCTCCATGTTGAACTTGGCGTCCTCCATCAACGTGACGATGTGGAGTTCGGGGTTCAGTATTTCGATCTCGCTATCACAGCGGATATCGCCGGCAGTGACTTCACCGGCGCCCATAGCCTCAATGGTCACGGTCTTTTCGCCAGCGCAATGCAGCTTGGCGATGATGCCCTTGACGTTCAGAACGATCTCCGTGACGTCCTCTTTCACACCGGGAATGGTGGAAAACTCGTGCTGCACGCCTTCGATCTTGATGGAAGTGGCGGCAGTGCCGGGCAGAGAGGACAGCAGAATGCGGCGCAGGGAGTTACCGAGGGTAGTGCCGTAGCCGATCTCCAGAGGCTCGACGACAAACTTGCCGTAAGAACCGTCTTCCAGGGCTTCGACACATTCAATACTGGGCTTTTCAATTGCAATCATTCGTTACCCTCCTATGTTAAAGTCGCTGCTTAAGCTAACAAGATCCGGATTCTGTCAGGATTACTTGGAGTACAACTCGACGATGAGCTGCTCTTCGACCTGCAGATCGATCTCGCTGCGCTCAGGCAGGTTGACGACAGTGGCCTGGGCCTTATTCTTGTCGACGCTCAGCCAGTTGAGCGCGGGACGGGAAGCGTTGGCTTCCAGAACGCCCTTGATCTTATCGGAGCTCATGCTCTTCTCAACGATGGCGACCACATCACCGGCCTTAACCTGGTAAGAGGGGATGTTGACGGCCTTGCCGTTGACGGTGAAGTGACCGTGGGAGACCAGCTGACGGGCCTCGGGACGGCTCATAGCGAAACCGGCGCGATAGACCACGTTGTCCAGACGGGACTCCAGAACCTTCAGCAGGTTCTCACCGGTCTTACCGGACATCTTGGAAGCCAGCTCGAAGTAATGATAGAACTGGTTCTCCAGCAGGCCGTAGTAGCGCTTGGCCTTCTGCTTCTCACGCAGCTGGGTGCCGTACTCGCTCATCTTCTTGCGGCCCTGGCCGTGCTGGCCGGGGGCGTAGCCACGACGGGCGATGGCGCACTTATCAGTATAGCATCTGTCACCCTTCAGGAAGAGCTTATCGCCCTCACGACGGCAGATGCGGCAAACTGCATCTCTATATCTAGCCATTTGACGTTACCTCCTATTAGACTCTTCTTCTCTTGGGGGGACGGCAGCCATTGTGAGGAATGGGGGTGACGTCCTTGATGCTGACGACTTCCAGACCGGCAGCCTGCAGAGCGCGGATGGCAGCCTCACGGCCAGCGCCGGGGCCACGGACATAGACCTCAACGGTCTTCAGGCCGTGCTCCATAGCAGCCTTGGAAGCGACCTCAGCGGCAGTCTGAGCGGCGAAGGGAGTGGACTTACGGGAGCCGCGGAAACCCTGGCCGCCGGCGGAAGCCCAAGCGATAGCATTGCCCTTCAGGTCAGTGATGGTAACGATGGTGTTATTGAAGGAAGAGCGGATGTGGACCTGGCCCTTTTCAATATTCTTCTTCTCACGACGCTTGGTACGAACCACAGCGCCCTTCTTAGCCTGTGCCTTAGCCATTTTCTCTTCCCTCCTTACTTCTTCTTGTTAGCAATGGTCTTCTTGGGACCCTTGCGAGTACGAGCGTTGGTCTTGGAGCGCTGGCCACGCACGGGCAGACCCTTGCGGTGACGCAGGCCACGGTAGGAACCGATTTCCACCAGACGCTTGATATTCAGAGCCACATCACGGCGCAGGTCACCCTCGACGACATAGTCCTTTTCGATGGCTTCACGCAGCTTGGCGGCTTCATCTTCGGTCAGATCCTTGACACGGGTGTCAGGATTGATACCAGTTTCTTTCAGGATATCGTTGCTGAGTTTGCGGCCGATACCATAGATATAGGTCAGGCCGATTTCCACGCGCTTCTCGCGGGGAAGGTCAACACCGGCAATACGAGCCATTTATTTTACCTCCTGTGTTCAATTAGCCCTGCTTCTGCTTATGCTTGGGATTCTCGCAGATGACCATAACGCGGCCTTTTCTGCGGATGATCTTGCACTTTTCGCAGATGGGTTTTACGGACGGTTTAACTTTCATGGTTAAGTTCCTCCTAATTTCTCTGCTTTCTGTTACTTAGAGCGCCAGGTAATCCGGCCCTTTTCCAGATCATAGGGAGACATCTGGACGGTGACTTTATCACCGGGCAGGATCTTGATGAAGTTCATGCGGAGCTTACCGGAGATGTGAGCGTTGATCACATGGCCTCCCATAATTTCCACCTTGAACATCGCGTTCGGCAGCGCCTCTATAACGGTACCTTCAACTTCGATCATGTCTTCTTTTGCCATACAAGTAGCCTCCTTCGGTTAGCAATGCTTTCCGTCTTTATCGGCGGTCAGGATGACCGGTTCGTCCTTGGTAATAAGAACGGTGTTTTCGTAGTGGGAAGACAAGCTTCCGTCCAACGTTTTGATCGTCCAGCCATCGGATAAGCATTTTACCTCATAAGTGCCCACATTTACCATCGGCTCAATGGCGATGGTCATGCCGGCTACCAGTCGGGGACCTCTGCCCCCACGTCCCGGCGCCAGCCAGTTCGGTACTTCGGGCTCCTCGTGCAGCGCACTTCCGATGCCGTGTCCGACGAAATCCCGCACCTGATAAAAACCGTTCTTTACGGTATATTCATCAATTGCCCGGGAAATATCGGAGATTCTGTAGCCCTCGCGGGCGTACTTGATGCCCTCATAGAAGCTCTGCCGGGTCACCTCGATGAGTCGCTGTGCCTCTTCAGAGATAGCGCCTGCAGCAAAAGTAGCCGCGCAGTCGCCGTGATATCCCATGTAGTTGGCACCGACATCAATCTTGACAATGTCTCCCTCTTTGATCTTTCTGCTGCCTGGAATGCCATGAATGACTTCGTCATTGATGGAGCAGCAGATGGATCCGGGGAAACCACCGTAGCCAAGGAAGGAGGGCTTCGCGCCATATCCTTCGATGACCTTTCGGGCAGCATTGTCAAGCTCCCTTGTGGTGATGCCCGGCGCGACCAGTTCGCCGCAGGCTCTGCGAGCCAACTCGGCGATCTGTCCCGCCTCCGCCATGAGTTTTACCTCATGGGGCGATTTAATCTTTATCATACGCTCAGACCCAGGACCGCGAAGATTCGGTCACGAATCTCCTCGACCTCGCCGACACCCTCTACCGAGCGCAGCTTACCCAGCTGCTCATAGTAGTGTTTGACAGGCTCGGTCTGCTCGTGATAAACGTTCAGGCGCTGCAGCACCACATCGGGATTGTCATCCCGGCGGATGGTCAGCGCTTCGCCACATTTGTCGCAGACGCCTTCCACTTTGGGAGGATTGTTCTCCACGTGGTAAACGCTGTGGCATTTGAGGCAGGTGCGGCGGCCGGCCATACGATGAACGATGGCTTCGTCCGGCACCTCAAAAGACAGTGCGATGTCTACATCGGAGAAGCTCTGGAGAGCTTCAGCCTGGGCGACCGTGCGGGGGAAGCCATCCAGGATGGCACCGTTGGCGCAGTCGCTGCTCTGCAGCTTTTCTTTCATCAGGTCGATGATCAGCTGGTCGGGGACCAGATTGCCGCCGTCCATGTAGGCTTTCGCCTGTTTGCCGAGGTCAGTGCCTAAGGCAATGGCCTCGCGCAGAAGGTTGCCCGTGGAGATCACGGGAACCTTCAGCGCGGATTTGATGAAATCCGATTGCGTGCCTTTACCAGCACCGGGGGCACCCAATAAGATCAGTTTCATAAATTGGCCGTTTCCTTTCTTTTCCCAGAAGGTTTATTCCAGGAAGCCCTTGTAATGACGCATCATCAGCTCGCCCTCGATGGCGCGGACAGTCTCCAGAGAGACGCTGACCATAATGAGGGTGGTGGTGCCGCCGATGCCCAGAGCACCCAGAGAGGGGATGTTGGACAGAACCAGGGGCAGAGCGGCGATGATAGCCAGGAAGATAGCGCCCATCATGGTGATCTTGCTCAGAACCTTTGCGATGAAGTCGGAAGTGGGCTTACCGGGGCGGAAGCCGGGGATGAAGCCGCCGTTCTTCTTCATGTTGTTAGCCACCTCAATGGGGTTGAACTGAATGGTGGAGTAGAAGTAAGCAAAGGCGAAGATCAGCAGGACGTAGATGATGATATAAGCGACAGCGCCGGGCTTGAACCAACCGTTGTTCATGTTGTACCAGAAACCTTCGGTCTTGCCAGAGAAACCGGCGATAGTGGCGGGCACGCCACAGATGGTGGAGGCGAAGATGACGGGCATAACGCCGGACATATTCACCTTCATGGGCAGGTGGGTGGACTGGCCGCCGTACTGCTTACGGCCCACAACACGCTTGGCGTACTGCACGGGAATGCGGCGCTCAGCTTCGGTGATGTAGACGATAAAGGCAATGATGCCCAGACAGATAGCGACGATAACCAGGATGGCCCACCAGGCCAGGCTGAACACGGTGGTGACAGCCTGCAGACCCTGAGAAACGATACCCACCAGCAGGATCACGGAGATACCGTTACCGATACCCTTCTCGGTGATCTGGTCACCCAGCCACATGACGAACATGGAGCCGGCGACCATGGTCAGAACGATGACGATACCACTCCACAGATCGGTGCGGGTCAGAACGTTGTAAACGTTCCGCAGGGTCAGATAGTAACCGTAAGCCATGATGGCTGCCAGTACCAGGGTGGTGCAGCGAGTGATGCGCTGGAGCTTCTTCTTGCCCTCTTCGCCGCCCTCTTTGGCCAGACGCTCAAGAGCGGGGATGGCCACCTGCAGCAGCTGGATGATAATCGAGCTGTTGATGTAGGGGTAGATGGACATAGCGAAGATGGAAGCGGTAGCAAAGCCGCCGCCGGACAGAGTGTTGAAGTAGCCCAGCAGGTTGCCGCTGTTCATGGAGGCAAACTGGTTTGCCAGAGTCACAGTATCCACGAAGGGAACATAGATGGCAAAGCCCAGACGGTAGATGATAATGGCGAACAGGACAAAGGTCAGTTTCTTGCGCAGTTCAGGAATCTTCCACGCATTCTTGACGGTCTCGATCACCTTAGATCACCTCTCCTCCTGCAGCAACAATCTTTTCTTTGGCGGAAGCGGTGACGCCGGCGACCTTGACGGTCAGCTTCTTCTCCAGCTCACCCTTGCCCAGGATGCGGACGCCGTCATAGTTCTTGCCAACCAGGCCGCAAGCGACCAGGGACTCGAAGGTGACTTCGGTGCCGTTCTCCAGAGCGTTCAGCTGGCAGACGTTCACTTCAGCATAGTTCTTAGCGAAGATGTTGTTGAAACCGCGCTTGGGCAGGCGACGGACCAGAGGCATCTGGCCGCCTTCAAAACCGGCGCGAACACCGCCGCCGGAACGGGCCCACTGGCCCTTGTGGCCACGGCCGGCAGTCTTGCCGTTGCCGGAACCCATGCCACGGCCCTTGCACTTACGAGTCTTGGTGCTGCCAGCAGCGGGATGCAGATCATGCAGATTCATTTCCGGCAACCTCCTTAGTTCATTTCTTCCACGCGGATCAGGTAGCTGATCTGCTGGATCTTGCCCAGAGTCATCGCGTTGTCGGGCTGCACGGTGGTATCACCGATGCGCTTCAGGCCCAGGGACTCGGCGGTGGCAATGTGCTTCTTAACGCGGCCGTTCAGGCTCTTCACCAGAGTGATCTTATAAGTCTTCATGGTGTGTCCTCCTTACAGCTCGCTGACGTCTTTGCCGCGGACAACAGCAACCTGCTGAGCGTCACGCAGGGACTTCAGACCTTCCATGGTAGCGGCAACAACGTTCTGGGGGTTGTTGGAACGCAGGCACTTGGTACGGATGTCGCGGATACCGGCCATTTCAACAACGGCACGGACAGAACCGCCGGCGATAACGCCGGTACCGGGGGCGGCGGGCTTCAGCAGCACGCGGCCAGCGCCGAACTTACCGATAACTTCATGGGGAATGGTAGTACCGGTCATAGAGATCTTGACCAGGTTCTTCTTGGCATCTTCGATGCCCTTGCGGATAGCGTCGGGAACTTCAGAGGACTTGCCCAGGCCGAAGCCAACGATACCGTTGCCGTTGCCAACCACCACGAGAGCGGAGAACTTCATGACACGGCCGCCCTTGACGGTCTTGGAGACGCGATTCAGAGCAACAACCTTCTCACTCAGTTCCAGGGTGCTGGCGTCAATCAATTTAGCCATAGTGTGTGTCCTCCCTTAAAACTTCAGTCCGCCTTCGCGGGCGGCGTCTGCCAGAGCCTGAACGCGGCCATGGTAAACATAGCCACCGCGGTCAAAGACCACTTCTTCAATGCCCTTAGCCTTGGCACGCTCAGCGACCATCAGGCCGACCTTCTTGGCAGCCTCGATGTTGCCGCCGTACATGCCGAAATCCTTCTCATTGCTGGCAGCAGCAGCCAGGGTAACACCGTTCACGTCGTCAATGATCTGAGCGTAGATGTTCTTGGCGCTGCGGAAAACGTCCAGACGGGGACGGGCGGGAGTGCCGGAGATAGTGGCGCGCACTCTCTTATGACGCTTCAGACGCTGAGCGTTGGAATCAAACTTCTTAACCATTTATGCGCACCTCCTCTTACTTCTTCTTACCGCCGGTCTTGCCTTCCTTACGGCGGACAACTTCACCAGCATAACGGATACCCTTGCCCTTGTAAGGCTCGGGGGGACGCTTCTCGCGGACCTCGGCAGCGAACTGGCCGACGGACTGCTTATCGATACCGGAAACGATGATCTTGTTGGGAGCGGGAACCTCGATGGTGACACCGTTCTTCTCCTCCATGATAACCTGGTGAGAGTAACCGATGTTCATGACCAGCTTGTTGCCATCCTTGGCAACACGGTAACCAACGCCGTTGACTTCCAGTTCCTTCTTGTAACCCTCGGTGACACCAACGATCATGTTGTTCAGCAGGGTACGGGTCAGGCCGTGCAGAGCCTTGTGCTCCTTAGCCTCGGAAGGACGCTTGACAACGATGACGTTGCCTTCCATCTCAAAGATCATTTCGGGGTGCAGAGCCTGAGTGGCCTCACCCTTGGGGCCCTTAACGGTCACCACATTGGCGTTAAACTTGACTTCCACGCCGGCGGGGACGGTAATGGGCATTCTGCCAATACGAGACATAGCTTATTACCTCCTTACCAAATGAAAGCCAGGACTTCGCCGCCGACGTGCAGCTCGCGAGCCTTCTTGTCGGTCATGATGCCCTTGCTGGTGGAAACGATGGCGATACCCAGGCCCTTCAGGACGCGGGGCAGCTCATCGGCACCGGCGTAGACGCGCAGACCGGGCTTGGAAACACGGCGCAGACCGGAAATGGCCTTTTCCTTGTTAGCGGAATACTTCAGGGTGATCTTGATGGTGCCCTGAGTGCCGTTCTCAACGATTTCGAAGGCCTTGATGTAGCCTTCATCCAGCAGGATCTGGGCGATAGCCTTCTTCATGCTGGAAGCGGGGACCTCGACGGTGGCGTGACGAGCAGCACCGGCGTTGCGGATGCGAGTCAGCATATCCGCGATGGGGTCAGTAATGTGCATTTCTTTCTTCCTCCTATTAGAAGTTAGAGAGTGGCTTGGATTTGCGGGTTTTCAACGGCGGGAGCCGGCCTGTCGGGTCTGCACCCGATTGGCCGGTTGCCGGAGTTTGTATTGTCCCGCGGCCCTCTCCACTATTCTTGAGCACACATCGTGTGCCGGGAAACGAATGAATTGGTTTGGCGTTTGCCTTCGTGGGGGAAATCTGTGCTTCAGGCAAGCATCAGCGGTTCTGACAGTATCGGGATACGGCGGAACCGCGGATGCGAAGCATGAACGCAGATTTTACCAGGAAGCCTTGCGGACGCCGGGGATCTGGCCCTTGTAAGCCAGCTCGCGGAAGCAGATACGGCAAATGCCGAAGTCACGCAGATAAGCGTGGGGTCTGCCGCAGATCTTGCAGCGGTTGTAGTTGCGGGTAGCGAACTTGGAGCCGCGCTGCTGCTTCAGGATCATAGATTTCTTAGCCATTGTGTAACCTCCCCTTACTTAGCGAACGGAGCGCCCATCAGGGACAGCAGCTCGCGAGCTTCTTCGTCGGTAGTGGCAGTGGTGGTGAACACGATGTCCATACCGCGGATCTTGTCGATCTTATCGTAGTCGATCTCGGGGAAGATCAGCTGCTCCTTAACGCCCATGGCATAGTTGCCGCGGCCGTCGAAGCCGTTGGGGTTGATGCCGCGGAAGTCACGGACGCGGGGCAGAGCGATGCTGAACAGACGATCCATGAACTCCCACATACGCTCGCCGCGCAGGGTGACCTTAGCGCCGATGTTCATGCCCTCACGCAGCTTGAAGTTAGCGACGGACTTCTTGGCGATGGTGACGACGGCCTTCTGGCCGGTGATGGCGCCCAGATCGCTGCAGACTGCCTCCAGGATCTTGGCGTTGTCGCGAGCCTCACCGCAGCCCACGTTCACGACGACCTTGTCGATGCGGGGGATCTGCATGGTGGACTTATAACCGAACTTCTTGAAGAGAGCGGGAGCCACTTCTTCGGTATACTTCACTTTCAGACGTGCCATGTTTCAACTCTCTCCTTTCTTAGAGCTCGGCGCCGCAGTGCTTGCACACGCGGACCTTCTTGTCGCCCTTGAACTCCATGGCGACGCGCGTGCCCTTGTCGCACTTGGGGCAGACGACCTGAACCTTGCTGGCGTAGATAGCAGCCTCACGCTTCATGATGCCGCCCTCTTCGCCCTGCTTGCGGGGACGAATGTGGCAGGTGACCATGTTGCAGCCTTCCACAACGACCTTACGCTCGCTGGGGACGGTGCCCAGGACCTTGCCCTTCTTGCCCTTGTCCTTACCGGACAGAATCACGACAGTGTCGTTCTTCTTG